>JBEIEI010000007.1:0-31396 GCA_040382975.1 Flavobacteriales bacterium | reverse complement strand
TTGGTTCGGTCCTGCTGCTGATATACTTGGTGGGACACATGTTGTTGTGCTGTAGGTAATAAATGTTGAGCCGATTCTACCGGTTTGATACGTTGCCTGTATCCACTCAGGAATACGAACAGCATTAGAAATTCTGATCTCATCAAAATCAGCATCAATATCACGAATAGTGTTATCTTGCTGCTCCCCAATATTTAAAGTAGTTAAAGTTCCGCCAGAAGGGGCATTTGTGTAAGTAACATCGGCACCTAACTGAATCCCATCAATAAAAAATCTCACCACACTATTTGTAACATCTCTAATCGCAACCAGATGATACCATGTTCCAGGAGTTATTGCGGTGGTAGCGGTAGACACGATGGATTCATTCGTGCCAGGACCAAATTCCCAGAACATCCTTGGCTTATTTTGATTCGCACCACCACCATTGAAATTAAATGAATAAAACATATTATCAGGAATACCAACATCGGCAGTGCCTCCGCAAGAAATAAGAACATTGTCATTTCCTGTAGGTTGCAGCGTCTCAAAGTTAATCCAAGTTTCTAATGTAACGTCACCGTTGGTTTGAACTGCAGCGCTAGGGGAGCAAAACATTTTTTCGGTTGATTCAATATCCCTTCCATCGGCAGCAACGGCAGGAGATTGAAGGCTGGTTCCTGTGAGAGATAAATTGTTTCCATTACTAGTGACGTCGTTTTGATTTAAATTTAGGTGGTAAGCTGCTTGAAAATTTGAGTCCCAAGTACTAGTGGTAGAAGGGTCTATGGTGACCGTATTGTTTCCAAAATATAAATAAAAATCAGTATTAACAGTAGCGCTAAGAAGTGGGATTTGAACCCATGCCACTAACTGACCGGTAACCGGGTTATATCTTTCTACTTGATGATTAATAAGTGTAGAACCATCTGAGGCCGTAAACACAATGTCAAAACCACTTATATTTTCAACTTTACCGCCACTGGAAGTGTGTCGGAGATCATTATCAGTTAGACGAACCAGAACAGGAAAATTTGTAAGATTAGTTGTGCCTACCGAAATTTCAACTTCCTGAGTGATTAATTTTTTAAAATAATTATAGCCGGGAACTGCGCCATAAATCTGGCAAATACCAAAGAAAGAGAGAATTAATATCGCTATTTCTCTCTTAAAAGAATTTATCCTAAAAGGTTTGATACAGTTTATTTTTAACCGTTATAAAGCTAAAACATTTTGTGGATAATTGAACGAAAATTCAATAAAAATAACAACAAGTAACGGTTTATAACACACAGATAATCAGTCTTATACGCGTAAAAGAGTTTTGTTTCGGTAAATTTAAAAAAACCCAAGTGTATTTTGACGAAAAAAAAGCTCCAACTAAACGCATTTAGAATCCAGCAGTACTTATAAAAAAATTAAAAAATAAAGAGAATCTTATGTATTATTTCTTGAATTCTTTTACCAATTCAGATAACGGCAGAGCATTTAAACAAAACTCTTTGCTTAACATTCCTTTACGGGCAACACAGATCCCGTAATACATATCATGAAATCCATCTTTGTGATGCGCATCGGGATTAATAGAAACTTTTACATTTTTTTGTAAGCAATACCAGATCCAACGCCAATCAATATCCAATCGATATGGGTGAGCATTTAACTCGACACTAACTTTATTAGCAGCGCAAGCATCAATTACTTTTTTATGATTAATAGGATAGCCAGGCCTTGCCAATAGAAGCCTTCCGGTGGGGTGACCTAAAATAGAAGTATAAGGATTTTCAATTGCCTTGATCAACCTTTCCGTTGCTTTTTCCTCAGTCATCTTTAAATTGGAGTGAACGGACGCCACGATGAAGTCAAAAGTTTTTAAAATTTCTTCCGGATAATCTAAAGAACCATCATTTAAAATATCGCTTTCAATTCCTTTTAGCACCGTAAAGTTACTAAACGTTAGGTTTAATTTATCGATCTCCTTTTGTTGTTCAACTACTTTTTCAATTGATAAACCTTGAGCGTAAAACGCACTTTTTGAATGGTCACAAATTCCTAAATATTCATAACCCAAATCCTTGCAATAGTTTGCCATTTCTGATAAAGTATGGACACCATCACTATATGTTGTGTGATTATGAAGAACCCCTTTTAGATCTTCTAACTCAATTAATTTTGGAATTTTATGTTGTTGAGCAAAAACAACCTCGTTCAATCCTTCGCGCAATTCGGGTTCAATGTATTGCAAATTTAAAGCCTGATAAATTTCTTCGTCGTCAAAAAATTCTTTAGAATCCAAACTATCAAAATTTATTTTTTCTAAGTGTTCGAGTGTTGAAGTGATTTCAACCAACTTGTAATAAAATTCGTTTGGTTTACAATAAATAAAATTTACTTTGAGCGGAATCGACCTTTCGATCAGAGAAAAATCCAATAAAATTTCGCCATCAACTAAAATTTCGATTTTATCAATCACCTCGCATTTCCTTGCTAATTGACCAACAACAGCTATCTGAAGTTCGTTTTGTTTTTCGGAAATTAATTCAACAAGATCATTGACCGGTTTTTCGATGGCTGCAAAATGAAATTTATGATTATTAGAAATCTTAAACTCTATGTTTTGTTTTATTTGCGCCTGCGTTTTTTCACCAAATCCTTTTAAAGAAGTTAAGCGATTTTCGTTGCAAGCATATAATAATTCGCCCACACTTTCGATGCCTAATTCTTGCCAAAGCTGCCTTACCTTTTTTGGTCCAAGCCCTTTAATGCCAAGCATTTTAATAACACCTTCCGGTGTTTTTTCAAACAAATCGGTTAACTCAGTTGTAGTTCCTGTTTTTAATAATTCGATTATTTTAGAGGAGATCCCTTTTCCAATTCCTTCTATTGACTCAATCTCTTCGTGAGATTTTCCTTCAAACTCATATCTTAATTTAGATAATTTATAGGCAGCATTTGTTAGTGCCTTTATCTTAAAGGGGTTTTCGTTATGCAGTTCGAATAATTTAGCGGTTAACTCTAACGCTTCTATTACTTCATCGCTACTCATTGTTTAATAAGGTTTTAGCGATAGACAGATCGAACGGAGTTGTGATTTTTATATTTTCAATATTACCTTCTACCAAATTAATTTTTTCGCCATTATACTCAAGAACACTGGCGTCATCTGTAAAAATAGGATTATACTCTTGCGCAAAAGCATCCTTTATTTTTGACGCTAAAAAACATTGAGGTGTTTGAATAATACGAAACAAAGATCTATCCACCGAAGAATTAAATTGTCCGTCAACCTTCCTGATCGTGTCAGTTACAAAAACAAAGGGCGTAGCGTTCCCTTTTTCTTTAGCCGTATCAAAACATGTTTTTATTGTTTGAATAGATACAAAGGGCCTTGCTGCGTCATGGATGCCGACAATGGCATTTTGATCCTCAATCAAAGACAATCCGTTTTTTACAGATTGAAAACGGGTTTCGCCTCCCAAAGTTATTTGAATATTATTTTTATTTAAACCGTTTTTAATTAATAATTCTTCAAGATAAACCTTAAAATCTTTGTGTACAGAAATAATTATTTTGATTAACGAATTGTAGTTAAGAAATGCTTTAATAGTTCTAACGATTATGGCTTCGCCATTAATTTCTATAAATTGTTTTGGGGTATTACTTTGCATACGGCTACCTGTACCGCCTGCAACTATGATTACATATTGTTGATTCACATTTAAAAATAAGGAAAGTTATTATAACTAAAAAATCCCAACCGTTTTGATTGGGATTTTAAAAAAATTTATCTTTTATTTTTTCTTCAACTTATCTAAAGGAATTAAATAAGTAGTAGTTGCGTTAATGTAATTCATTGGGTTTTCAGGTAGATTACGAACGTTTTTTTGCTCTAATCTGAAGTTCTCGTCATAAAAGATCGGAATAAATGGAGCATCATCCAATACTACTTGTTCAGCTTGAGCAAGGATCGCAAAACGTTTTGCTTTTTCCGGTTCAACGCGGGCAGCCATAAATAATGAGTCAAACTTAGCGCTTTTATATCTAAACAAATTGATGTATGATTTTTCTGAAGGGTTTGCAGGCAAATGCTTTCCATAAAAAAGAGTTAAAAACGATTCAGGATCCGGATAATCACTTACCCATGCAAATCTGAAAAAATCTGATTTTCCATTTTGGATATTTTCTATGTGCTCTGATAAAGGAACAGTATTAATATTAACTGTAACTCCTAAATTCTCTTTCAACATTTTTTGAATTACCTCAGCGATCAATATGTTTCTATCTCCACCGCCACTGTTTATTTCTAAAGTAATTTCAGGAAAGCCTTTACCATCAGGATAACCTGCTACTTTCAATAACTCTTTAGCTTTTGTTGGATCATAAGTATAACCCTTTAAAGATTTATAATTATACCCTTCGTTCTCAAAAGCTTTAGTGTATGGCACCATACCATAATCAGCAGAAACACCTTCTCCTTGAATTGTAAAATCTGCAATTTTATGACGGTCGATCGCATAATTAAAAGCTAAACGAACATCTTTTTTAGCAAATACAGGATTACCTTGCAAATTAAATCCGTAATAATTTGTATTTAATGCTGTTGAGGAAACAATTTCAAACTCCGGTTTATTTGTTTTTGCTGTTCCTAATTCTCCCATAAATTCGTGGAACATTTCAACAGGAATACGGTAAACCATATCTAGATTACCTCTTTTAAACTCTAATATCTCGGATTTTTTATCGCGAATAAATGACCATTTAATACCGTCTAAGTAAGGTAATTTATTACCAAACTCGTCAAAACCCCAATAGTCTTGATTTTTCTTCATGATAATTACTTCGCCTTCTTTTACAGTTTCTATAAAAAACGGCCCGGTACCAACGCATTTTGTGCGCATATCATTCCCGTATTTAGTAGATGCTTCTTTAGCATAAATATAACCACCTGGCATTGCTAATAAATTTAAAAAGCTTCCATCAGGGTGTATTAACTTTATCTTTAAAGTAGAATCATTAACAACAGTAATTCCTTTAACACCGCTAGCTTTACCGGTTTTTGACGCCTCAAAATTTTCATTTGCTCCAACAACTCTATCCTTTAAAGTAATATCAAATTGATTGTTATTTGGATCTTGCGTACAAACTTTATCTAAACAGTATTTTACATCGGCTGCAGTTGCCATTCTTCCTTTGCCATTGGGAAAACAAGGATCGTCGTGAAATTTTGCATTTCCTCTTAAATGAAAAGTATATTCAGTTTGATCTTCACTAACTTCCCAAGTTTTAGCGATACCCGGCAATAACGTTAGATCAATCTGATTATATTTTACCAAACCTTCGTAAACCTGGGATGCAATGTGAAAGCTATTTATCTCATTAATTGAAATAGGCATAAGGCTTTTAATGTTCTCGACTTCATTTAACCTTAATATACCGCCCATGTAAACTCCTCCTTTTGCCTCTGAAGTCTCACTATTGTTATTTTTTTTATCGCCACCACAAGACGTTAACAATAATGATAAAGAGATAGTGCTAAATAGAAATAATTTATTCATAGTATTTTGATAACAACGTTTCGAACAACAAATATAGGTTTTTGATTGATTTTTGCTAATTTTTTTGCCAAAAATTTGGAAAGAATTAATAAAAATCTTTTTTTATTCAATTTCAAGTAAAACAGGGCAATGATCGCTATGTTTTGCTTCCGGTAAAATTATCGACCTTTTCAATCTAGAGGCAAGGCTTTCGGAAGCTAAATTATAATCGATACGCCAACCCAAATTCTTGTCGCGCGATCCGGCTCTATAGCTCCACCAACTGTATTGGTGAGGCTCCTGATTAAAATGCCTGAACGTATCAATAAATCCTGTGTTTATGAATTGTTCCATCCATTCGCGTTCTTCAGGCAAAAACCCGCTTGTATTGGCATTTGACTTAGGATTATGAATATCTATTGCCTTGTAGCAAATGTTAAAATCTCCACTCAAAATAAGATTGGGCTGAGTTTTTTTTACTTCGTTAATATAGTTCGTGTAATCACTTAACCATTTCATTTTAAATGCTTGTCTCTCATCTCCGCTGCTGCCACTTGGATGATAAACACTCATTACCGAAAAATCATCAAAATCCGCACGTATTACCCGCCCTTCAAAGTCATATTCTGCAATACCGCAGCCATAAACCACGTTTTTTGGTTTTATTTTTGTAAAAATTGCTACGCCGCTATATCCCTTCTTTTGCGCAGGATACCAATAATGATGATATCCCAACTCCTCTAACTCAAAAACTCCCACTTGTTCGGGAGTGGCCTTTACTTCCTGCAGGCAAAGCACATCCGGATCGGTTTGTTTTATCCAATCAATTAGCCCTTTACCCATGGCTGCTCTTATTCCGTTAACATTATAGGTTACAATTCTCATCTAAAATTTTATTTACAATTTTAATCCTTATAAAAGAGAAACACAAAATTATTTATACATAAATTAAAATCAGAGCTCCTAAATTTTTTTTAATTTTATGATAAATATTTACCCCACATGAAGAACTTTAATAATCAAATTCTTGTCATAACATTTTTTTTATTTTGTCAATTGGCATTTTCGCAACGTGATAAAGACGAAAAAGATCCGCTATTTACATCTGCTTATAATAAATTTGAAAAGGGTGAGTACAAAGACTCTTACAATGAATATACAGAATACTTAGCAAAAAAACCTAACGATAATAATGCTTTGTATAATAGAGGATTGTGTGCCTATGAAATGAAAGATTACAAAGACGGCATTACTAATTTTAGTAAAAGTATTTATAGCGGCAGAAAAAAACACGATGCGTTTTACAGCCGGGGTTTATGTAATTACAAATTAAAAAACTATAAAATTGCTATTGCCGATTTTGATACCGCTATCACAATAAAAACTAATTATTCAAAAGCATACACCTTTAAAGGCTCATCTTTAATTGAATTAAAAAATTACAAAGATGCTTTATCAGCCTTAAACAAAGCTGTTGAGACCGACCCTGAATATGAAAGTGCCTATCATTACAGAGCAATTGCAAAATATAATTTAAATGATTTTGAAGGCGGACTTGCAGATTGCAATAAATCGTTAACCATTAAATCTTATTACGACACTTATTTTTGGCGGGGTTTAATTTATATTAGCTTAAATAAATATAAAGAAGCCATCGCCGATTACGATACCGTTATTCATCACGATCCGAAAAATGCAAGCGCTTATTACAACAGAGCCATTTCTTATTACGAATTAAAAAATTTCGAAAAAGCCTTATCGGAAAATAATAAATCGATAGAAATAGATCCTTCAAAACCTGAAGCATATTACAATCGTGCGCTTGCAAAATTTGAATTACAAAAGTATAAAGATGCTGAACCTGATTTTAATGCGGCTATAGACCTTAAACTCGACGACTCTAAACACTATTTATGGCGTGGCGTTAATTATTATTATCAAAATAAAACAACAGAGGCAATGAGCGATCTGAATACGGCAATTCAAAAAAACAAAACTAACGAGTTGGCTTATTATTACCGTGCTATTTTAAAATATAGTTTACAAGATGACCAAGGTGTTGTAGAAGATTGCAACGCGGCCTTAGCTATAAAGAAATCTTACGACACCTACTACCAAAGGGGTGCCAGCAAATATCAATTAAAAGATTATGCAGGCGCTATTGAAGATTATAATGAAGCATTAAAACTTAAACCCGATTATAAATTAGCGCTCTTAGAAAGAGGTGTTGCTTATTACCAAACCGAAAAAGATGCCCTAGCTCTTGCAGACCTTACTAAAGCAATTGAGTTAGATCCTAAAAGCGGAAGAGCTTATTATTTTAGAGGAAAACTAAAAAAATATATGAATGATCTTAACGGTTCATGTGCAGATCTAAAACAAGCACAAAGTTTAAAATACAGTTATGCGGATGATGAGTTGATAAAGAATGGGTGTAAGTAAACCAATACATTTACATGCAAATAGAAAAAAATGCTCAAGCTACCTTTAAAAATTATTAAATAAATTTTTCGCATAACAAAAATCCCCAACCATTTCTAGTTGGGGATCATTAAATATACTTTGATCTAATTACTTATTTTCTTTTGCAGCTTCTAAAGTAATTTCAATTTTTACTTCTTCTGCAGCTCCGCCACCATCAATACCAAAATCATTTCTGTTAATTACTGTTTCGCCTTCAAATCCTGCAATAGTATATTTCTTACCATCGTATTCTTGCTCTGAAGAACCTTGGTAATTGAACTTAATAACAGCATCTTTAGTAACACCTTTAATAGTTAATTTACCTTTTGCTAAATAAGAATAAGGGCCCATTTCTTCATTCTTAACAACCTCAGCTGCTTCAAATGTTGCTGTTTTAAATTTAGCAACGTTAAAGAAAGCTTCTTTGTCTTTTAAATGACCGTCACGCATTTCGCTTTGGGTATTTAAAGAAGTCATGTTTAAGTGGATATAAATTTTTGGTCCGTTTGCGTTTTGTAAATTCACATATCCACTATCAATATTAATAGTTCCTTTTGTATCGCTAATAATATGTTTAATGCTAAAGTTAACAGAGCTGTGAGATCCGTCAACATCATATTTACCGGTTAATTCAGCAATATCTTTAACGTTAGCATGCATAATACTATCGCATTGCTCTTTGCTTGTGCAAGTATATTCTTGACCGTTAATGTTACATTTTAAAACTTGTTCAGTAACCATATCCTTTTCGCAACAAACTTCTTCGCCACCACCTGTTACAGCAATGTAAGGAGCAATAACTAACGATACGATACTCATTAATTTAATTAAGATGTTCATTGATGGTCCTGACGTATCTTTGAATGGATCACCAACAGTATCACCCGTTACAGAAGCTTTGTGCGGCTCTGATTTTTTGTAGAACATTTCGCCATTAATTAATACACCTTTCTCAAAAGATTTTTTAGCATTATCCCATGCGCCACCTGCGTTAGATTGGAAGATACCCATTAAAACACCGCTAACCGTTACCCCTGCCAACAAACCACCTAATACTTCAGGTCCGAAAACAAAACCAACAATAATTGGTGTAATTAAAGCAATTGCACCCGGCATCATCATTTCGCGAATAGACGCTTTAGTTGAAATAGCTACACATTTTTCGTATTCAGGTTTAGCTTTGTATTCCATAATACCCGGAATTTCGCGGAACTGACGACGAACCTCTTGCACCATGTCCATTGCAGCCTTACCAACTGCTTGAATACATAATGCTGAGAAAATGAATGGGATCATGCCACCAACAAATAAACCGGCTAAAACCGGTGCTTTGTAAATGTCAATAGCATCAATACCTGCAATACCAACAAAGGCAGCAAATAAAGCTAATGAAGTTAAAGCCGCAGAAGCAATAGCAAAACCTTTTCCGGTTGCAGCAGTAGTGTTACCAACTGCATCTAAATTATCAGTACGCTCACGAACTTCAGGAGGCAATTGACTCATTTCTGCGATACCACCTGCGTTATCAGCAATTGGTCCAAAAGCATCAATTGCTAATTGCATAGCAGTAGTTGCCATCATACCTGCAGCAGCAATAGCTACACCATATAAACCAGCAAAATAATAAGAAGCCATAATACCGGCCGCTAAAGTTAAAATAGGGATAACAGTAGATTTCATACCTACAGATAAACCACCAATAATATTAGTAGCATGACCTGTAGAAGATTGTTGAATAATAGAAAGCACTGGTTTTTTACCCATTGCAGTGTAATACTCTGTTACAATACTCATGATGGCTCCAACAACAGTACCTACTACAATTGCTAAAAACACATTTAACTTTGTGAATTCGTAACCACGTAAGTTTAAAGTATCAGGTAACATCCAGTTAACAACAAAATAAGAAGCAATAACAGTTAAGATCATAGATGACCAGTTACCCATGTTTAAAGCGTTCTGAACATTAGATTTTTCATCTTTAATTGTAACAAACCAAGTACCAACTATAGAGAAAAGAATACCTAAACCACAAATTACCATTGGTAATAAAATAGGAGACATTCCATTAAATTTATCTGCAGAAGCATCGATCTCTTGACCTAACACCATAGTAGCTAAAATTGTAGCAACATACGAACCAAATAAATCGGCGCCCATTCCGGCAACGTCACCTACGTTATCACCTACGTTATCGGCGATAGTAGCAGGGTTACGAACGTCATCTTCAGGAATACCTGCTTCTACTTTACCAACTAAGTCGGCACCAACGTCGGCAGCTTTAGTATAAATACCACCACCAACACGCGCAAACAAGGCAATTGATTCAGCACCTAAAGAAAATCCGGTTAAAACTTCAATCGCAGTTTTTACAGTATTTTCGCCTAGATCAGCAAATATTGCTAAAAAAGCAATGAATAAACCTCCTAAACCTAATACAGCTAAACCGGCAACACCTAAACCCATAACAGTTCCACCGGTAAAAGAAACTTTCAAAGCTTGTTTTAAACTGGTACGAGCAGCTTGAGTTGTACGAACGTTAGCTTTTGTAGCTACTTTCATACCGATATATCCCGCAGTAGCTGAAAATACAGCACCAATAATAAAAGCAATAGAAATGATCCAGCTTGAGTGGATCTCTTTACCATTTACTTCATGAATTGTTCCTGAATAAGCCAATAAAGCAGCTGCAAAAACAACAAAAATACTTAACACTTTCCACTCTGCTTTTAAGAAAGCCATGGCGCCATCAGCAATATAACCTGCTAATTCTTGCATGTTCTTATCACCGGCATCTTGCTTAGAAACCCAAGCAGATTTTATTGCCATTACAATTAAACCAACAATACCTAAGAGAGGTACTAAATAAATAACACTATCGTTCATAATTCTAAAATTTATAGGGCTGCAAAAATAAGAAAATAGTTGGAAATAAAAAATTATATAATGCATTGATAATTAATCAGTTGGTATTATTTATTGGAGTTAAACTAAAACCCATATTTTTGTGTCCTAAATTAAAATGGAACATTACGACCTTATTGTTATTGGCGGCGGACCAAGCGGATATGCAGGAGCTATGCGCGCAATTGATTTTGGTAAAAGAGTTTTACTGATCGAAAAAAAACGAATTGGAGGAGCGGGAATTTATAATGGCGTTTTAACCTCGAAAACATTATGGGAGCAATCGCTTAAAATAGCTTCTATAAGAGAGTTGATCCCTGATTATAAGCCAAAATTTGAGGATGTTTCTAGAACAGTTAACGAGGCTGTTTTTGAGCGCAAAACCCAAATGACCGTGCACTTACAATTATTACAAAAACAAAGCAAGCGTTTATTTTTTTACGAAAAAGGTTCTGCCTATTTAAAAGACAAGCACACTGTTCAGATCACAAAAGAAGATGGTACTATTAAATTAGTAAGTGCAGACAATATATTATTAGCTACCGGCAGTAGGCCCAGAACGCCTGCAAACATTAATGTTGACGAGCAAACCATTGTAACAAGTGATGGCATTAAAAATTTTACCGAATTCCCAAAAAGCATGGTAGTGCTTGGTGCAGGGGTTATTGGTTGTGAATTTGCAACTATTTTTTCGGGCTTTGGTGCAACAAAAGTTAGTTTAATTGATAAAGCTGATCGCATTTTACCGTTTGAAGATGAAGATATCGCAGATGTTATTAAAAATAGCCTTGAAGACAATAATGCACGCTTGCACCAAGGCGCCTCTCTTAAACGAATGGAAATCGTAAATAGCAAAGTTGAATATGAACTAGAATACAAAGACGGTAAAACAGAAGTACTAACTGTTGATAAGGCATTGATCTCGATTGGACGAATTGCAAATGTTGAAAATATTGGCCTTGAAAATGTAGGCGTTAAATTAAATTCGAGAGGAAGTATTTGGGACGATGATACACAAACCAACATCAGCAATATTTATGTTGCGGGTGATGTAACAACAGAAGTAGCGCTTGTAAATGTAGGCGAACGTGAAGCGCGTCATGCTGTGGTTAGAATGTTTGGGCCAACTATTAAACCATTAACCTATCAAAACATAAGTTCTATTATGTTCTTAAATCCTGAAGTGGCAGCGGTTGGCATGAATGAGCAAGAATGCAATGCAAAGGGAATAGCTCACAAAGTTGTGAAATTAGATTTTACCACCAATGCACGCGCCATAGCTATGAGAAAAACAAAAGGGTTTTTTAAAATAATTGTTACCAACGATAACGGCATGCGAATTTTAGGTATGCGGGTTGTTGGCGAACATGCTAGCAGTGCCATACAGGCTGTAGCTTATTTAATTCACACCAACCAAGGCATTAGAGAATTGGCTGATATGATGCACCCGCATCCAAGCATTATTGAAGGGGTTCAGGAATGCCTGCGCATGCTGTTGCATAAATCTATTTATAAACCCTATGTTTTTAAAGATCGTTTAAAGTGCTACGTGTGTGAAAGTGGCGTTTGTAGGCCCGTTGAAAGTCTGGTATAGATTTTATAATTTTTTAGAGATTAAAATAGGGTTTAAACAACTATCTTTGACGAGCAATGAATAAACGACTTTTATTAATTATTTCTGCTTCCTTTTCAATTGCCCTATTGATCCTTATATTCATTCAGGTATATTGGATTAACTATGATTTTGGAGTGAGACAAGATCTATTTGAGCAAAAGGTAACAGATGCTTTAAATAACACTGCACTTAAATTAGAAAAGCTTGATGCAAAAGGCTCTTATAAAAAAATAAAAACCCGTACGCAAGGTATAACATATAATAACTCATCTATTAATGGGCGACCTAACCAAATAAATTTTAGAGTTTATAATGAGTTTAGCAGTGATAGTAACGGTTTTCAAAAAAGCATGTTTACCACAAAAGACCTAACTGATGATTCATTAAAATTAGATCCGGCGGCAGCAAGTTTTCTAAAAACCCTAAAAGAAGGGGCCGGTTTACAATCCCAATCAAACAATGATCTTTTCAATCCATTAAAAGGCTATAGTTTCTTTGATGAAACATCAACCAAAAGTTATTATACAGACTATAAGCAAAAAGTAGATACCGTTTTACTGGATTCGATTCTAACATTAGAACTTAAAAAACAAAATATAAAAGCAAAACATAGTTATTGTTTAACTTTGCTTTTCCCCGGAAGCGCACATCATGCAAATTTGATCAATGCAGAAGCCTCCAGTGATTCTTTAGGTTTTGCTTATAAGGTTAATTTGTCTCCCAGCAATCGTTTTGTTGACCCTGAATATTTGATCGTTCGCTTTCCAAATCAAAACAAAGATGTGTTTAAAGAAATGTGGCCGTTTGTTTTTACTTCGATCATTGTAATTGTAATTCTAATTTTTTCGTTTTATTATATCATGGCTAATAACCTCAAGCAAAAAAAATTGTCAATTATTAAAAATGATTTTATAAGTAACATGACCCATGAGTTTAAAACACCGATTAGCACGATATCATTAGCAAGCGAAATGCTTGGTGACAGTAGCATTGCTCAAACTCCCGAAAAACAGCAGCGCTACTTAAAAATGATCCGTGATGAAAATAAACGTTTAAGTGTTTTAGTTGAAAGTATTTTGCAAACATCAATTCTAGATAAAGGTGAATTTATTCTCAAGCATAGCGAAGTAGATATTCATGACATAATTAACACCGCCATTAATAATACACAATTATTAATTGACCAACGCGGCGGTACAATTCAAACACAATTAACCGCAACTAAATTTAAACTGCAGGCAGATAGAGTTCATCTAACAAATATTGTTTTTAATTTAATTGATAACGCCATAAAATATTCAAAAGGAGTTCCCGAGATTTTAATTTCCACTCATAACACTGCCGAAGGAATAATGATAAAGGTAAAAGACAATGGTCTTGGCATAAGCAAAGAAAACCAACGTAAGATATTTGATAAATTTTATCGGGTTCCAACCGGAAACGTTCATAATGTAAAAGGCTTTGGCTTAGGACTTTCGTATGTTTTAGCAGTTGTTTTAAAACATAATGGCACTATATCTGTTGATAGTGAATTAGGAAAGGGTAGTACTTTTAACGTGCATTTACCAATTTGACAATAAATGTTAAAAGTGTTAAAATGGCACAGTTAGTGATTACCTTTAAGTAAATATTTAACATTTAAAAAAATGGAAACTGTTAAAACAAGAATACTTCTAGTAGAGGATGATCCAAGTTTAGGGCCACTTTTGCAGGAATATTTAGAGGCAAAAGGTTTTGAAACAAAACTAGCAGACGACGGTAAAAAAGGAGCTGATCTGTTTTTTAAAGGATCTTTTGACCTACTATTGTTAGATGTAATGATGCCAATAAAAGATGGTATTACTTTAGCAAAAGAAATAAGAGTAAGCGATAAAAACGTGCCAATAATCTTTTTAACTGCTAAAAGCATGAAAGAAGATACTATTGAAGGTTTTGGCGCTGGTGCTGATGATTATATTACTAAGCCGTTTAGTATGGAAGAATTATTGGCGCGTGTTACTGCGGTATTGCGTCGTACAAATAAAATTCGTTCTTCCGAAAGTGTAGAAGTTAATTTTAAGATCGGTGCTTTCCAATTTAATTCCGAAAAACAATTATTACAGCATAACGGTATTGAGCAAAAATTAACTACTAAAGAAAGTCAGTTGTTGCGTTTGTTGTGCGTGCATCAAAATGATGTGTTAGATAGAACCTTTGCTTTAAAATCTATTTGGCAAGATGATAATTATTTTAACGGACGCAGCATGGATGTTTACATTGCAAAACTTCGTAAATATCTAAAAGACGATTCTAAAGTTGAGATCATTAACATTCACGGTAAAGGCTTTAAGCTTCTTATTAATCAATAATCATTCGTTTCTTTTAAATTCAAATAAAAACCCTGCTTTAAATAAAGCAGGGTTTTTATTTTGTTATCGGCTAAAAAAAATCCCCGACGGAAAGACGAGGATCTTTAGTTAAACTATTTTTTTTATTTCATCAAGGTAACATGTCCGGTTTTGTTGTGGATCTTACCGTCAATATCTTTATATCTTAATTTATAAACATAAACGTCTTGTTTTAAAGGTTCATCTCCTTTATTAAGAACAGTTCCGTCCCATCCTTTAGTAAAGTCTTTTGTGAGAAACATTGAGTGACCCCAACGATCAAAAACCTCCATTTCATAGGTTTTAAGATCTAAACCGTATGGCGAAAAGATCGGAATAAATACATCATTTAAGCCATCAAAGTTTGGAGAGAATGAACTAGGAATATAAATACCATAATCATTTTTAACTTGAATCATTTTGCTAACTACATCTTTACATCCATGGATGGTTGTAGCGGTTAACACTATCTCATAATCGCCGGCTTGAGGGAAAACTACTTTAGGATTTACATCATTTAATTGATATAAATTGCTCATTTGCCATTGGTAAGTGTTATTTCCTAAAATAGTACTTAAGTTAGAAAATTGAACTTCAGGATTAGCAATGGTAATATCATCCGGACTATAACTGAAGTTAGCTTTTGGAACTTCGTAAACAATTATCGGATTTGCTAAAAATGCTTGTGTAGCACATCCTATATCATCTTGGTAATTGAACGATACTGTATACGATCCTGGTGTAGTGTATAGATGGGTAACTGTTAAACCCGGCAAAGGTTCAGATCCATCGCCCAAGTTCCAAAGGCCTGTTCCATTATTCACACTTGGAGTATTAAAGATAACTTCAACAGGAGCACAACCTTTTTCTGAATTGCTTACAATAGATACATTTGGAATATCATTTACCTGAATACGCATGGCGCTTGTATCAGGACATAAACTTGCAGTTGGCATAGAGTGAGTAAAGTAGGTGATAACATTATTGTTTCCAATATTTGCATTAGCAGGAGTAAACAAGCTGCCTACAACTCCCGGACCTGCCCAAACACCACCTGGGTTTTGAGATATACTGTTTAAATTAATAGGCGCATTGTTTTTGCAATACGGTCCTGCATATTGAGAGAAATCGGCAGAAATGAATTTCTCGATAGTAATGGTTGTTTGTGCGTAAGCAACACATGGTCCGGCCGATACACTATAGTTAACAATATTATCACCGATAATAGCAAATCCAGGATTAAAACCACCTTGCGGTGTTGTTGCACCATTATTAGCGCCACCAAAAACACCACCTAACGGAGTTACTTGTAAATTTATTGGAGAGCCAACGTTACAGAATGGACCAACTTTTGAAATTGAAGGCGCAGCAAGAGAGTATACATTAACGGCAGTAGTAGCTTGTGCAGGACATAAACCGCTTGGGGAAGATGCTGTGTTGTAAGTTAAAACAATACTTCCAACGCCTGATAAAGCAGGATTAAATATTGTTCCGTTCACACCACTGCCACTCCAAACACCTAAATTGTTTGACGTTATAGGCATTAAACTAAGCGGTGAAGAAGTGATACATTGATCAGGAACATTTGCCGTTATGATTGCCGGAACATATGCCTCAACAGAAATTGTTTTAGTGTCTTGCACATTACAAGTATTTGTACCAATAACATATTGAACCAGGTTATTGCCTATTACAGCGGCTGATGGATTAAATATTCCGGAAGTGTTATTGTAGTTAGTTGCAACCCATGTACCTGTAGCTGGTGAAACCGAAAGTTGGAAATTTGGTGCAGTGTTGCAATAAGGACCAACTTGCGAGATAAATGGTTGTGGTGGATTTAATACAGAAACAGTTGTTGTTTGCACATCAGGACATAGTGTTGCATTTGGCGCAGATGTGGTGTTGTAGGTTAATGTATAAACTCCGGTTGCTAAATTTGGATTAAATACGTTTGCAGTAACGTTGGATCCACTCCAAATACCATTAACTGTACTTTGAACGATACTAAATAAACTTACAGGAGTAAATGTATTACACATATTAGCCAACAAACCGGTTAGCGCAGCTGTGTTATATTGCGATACGTTTAATGTTGTGGTGTTTGTTACAACACAAGGTCCAACATTTACAGAATAGTTAACTATTGAGGTACCTACTGAAGTTAATGAAGGTGTAAATAAACCAATTGTTGAAACACCCGCATTTCCAAACCAGTTTCCTCCTGAAGGACTGGCGTTAAGTGTAACAGGAGATGCATTAGTACAAATAGGATTAACAGGCGTAATTGTTGGAGTTATTGTGGCTGTAACAGACACCGCTAATGTACTTGAACTAGGACAAACCGTTGGGTTAGGATTTGATATTGTATTATAGGTGAGGGTATAATTTCCACCTCCGGTTGCGGGATTAAAAATATTAGAGCTCACTCCAAGACCGCTCCAAACACCGTTAACTGTACTTTGCACAAGCGACATTAAGTTTTGAGTTGGACTAGTAACACATAACGGCACAATGCTACCCGTTAGGTTGGCCGTATTAAATTGTGAGACACTTATTGCCGAAGTATTCGTTGCAATACAAGATCCAACAGCAACAGTATATAACACCGTGCTGGTTCCTATAGCTGCTAATGAGGGTGTAATAATACCTGGCCCGCTAATTGCAGAGTTAGTTGTAAAAGTTCCTCCGCCTGGCGTTGCGATCATTGCAACTGTGCTAGAAGTATTACAAAGTGGTGTAACTGGTGTAATTGTTGGAGATAAAGGATTTACAACCGTTACAGTTAATGTTTGCAATGTAGGACAGTTATATACCGTTGGCGTTACTACAACACTGTAAACAACTAGAGAAAGCGAGCCGGTAATTGGCTGAGTTGTGATCTGTGTGCTGGTTGCAGTTGGTGCGGCAATACCAGGTCCGGGGCTCCAACTATAAGTAAAGTTAGTAGGTAATACTGAAACGCAATTTCCAAATCGTGTATTTGGCCTGTTCATTGATAAACCATTGCTGTTTGCAGCACCGCAACTAATAGTGTTCATATTAAAAGCACCACCCCAAATTGTTGAATTGTAAGAAGTGGAAGTGTACATTACAGAGGCGTTAACAAACGTCCAAGGTGAATTACTTCTACAGATGTCTACTAATATGTTAGACACACCATCCCAATAATATGGTGTTGCAAAAGTGTGTGTGTTCCAACCGTTAACCGGTGTAAAAGTAAGTTGATTAAAAACTTGCGTTAATCCCGTATTATCAAAAGCAGTTACAACGCTATTTGTAGTACATTTAATTTTTATTGTAAAGTTAGCCATGTTGTTAACACCATTGGTTGCAGCAACGTTAAAGGCTAAACTTGTTAAATATCCGGACGAGACACCTGATGCTAATAATTCAGATGCGCGGTATAAAATTTGCTGGTGATGATCGTAATAATATTTATTGTAAGGTGATGGTGTTTGCCACGAAGCATTTGATGTTGCAGCGGTTCCAACGTCTTTTAAAAGCGGACTAGCGCAAGCAGGCCCAACACCAAGTGCAGAACAAGGCGTGCCGGGTAAAGTACCTAATATTACTGATGGCGTTATAATACCACCTTGACAAACCGTTGTTGTTAGCGGTGTAAGTGTGAAAGTAGGATAATTTGTTACCGTAACGTTTACTGTTTTAGTAACTGGACAAGATCCGGGCGAGACAGTTACACTGTAAACTCCACTGTTCGTAGCACTTGCATTTGCTATAACAGGGCTTTGAACAGTTGATGTAAAATTTCCCGGGCCGGTCCACGTGTATGTTAAAGGCGCAGTTCCTGATCCAACAGCAGTTAAGCTTATAGATTGACCGGCGCATAAAGAAGGTGTGCTTGTAGAGGCTGTTGCTGTTATGATTCCTGTAGGACTCATGTTCACATATAAATTATAATCTTCCGTTTCTCCGTAACTATAGTTGTTACAAGGGTCAATGGTTGGCCCGTTTGTGAAATATGCACATCTAACGCGCATTCTATAAACACCAGTTGCTTGAGCAGCAGGTATTGTAAAATTTGCATTATTAAAACTAGCTGCAGCAGGAACCCCCGGAACAGAACAAACGCGCTCATTGGTTAAATTAAATACACCGTTTTGATCCCAATCAACAAAACAAGTAAAGCCTTGACTGTACACATTGCCCGATTGGAAAGTACAGGTAATAACCTGACCAGGATTTGCAACTAAATAATGTTGACAGCCAAAAAAGAAATAATTTCTTACTCCAACCAAAGGGAAAGTTTGAGCATTACAGCCTGAGTTGTTGTTGGTGATATTATTTACTCCACCAGTTGTACTAAAACTATTAATAAAGTCGTTAATGCCATTACCGGGTGAGTTTGATGGCCCTGGCTGATTACAAGGTATTTGAGAATACAATGGGAAACAATATGGAGCGGGACTAACAAGAGCCTGAGCAGAAAGTTTTACTTGCGAAGAAAACACTCCAGCAAGAATTAAAAAACTTAATTTATTTAATATGCTTTTCATATAATGGTAAATTACGGTTTGTAAATAAGTTTAGTTGTAGGAAGTAAAACGATAACATCTTTAAAGCCAGGAATAATTACAATGGCTTCTTCGTTTTGTTTTCTATTGCTCTCAAATCGGCTAATATCAATCGCTTCTTCGTTCATGGCAACGCCATCGTTAGAGTAATTGCGCTTAATATAAAACGATTCGGAAAAATACCACATCTCTTTTATATATTGATACTTGTTTTCTGATTTCCATTTTTGATAATCTGTTCCAGCACTATGTCTATATTCAACATAAGTTTCAAATTTCTTTTCTTTAATTGGATCTAGTTTTATTTTAGTCCAATCTGTTGGATCTTGAGAAAAAGATACTAATGACATTGTAATAAAAATGCCTAGAAAAAATGATTTAAGATTTGCTTTCATTTAAGTTAATAGATTGATATGCTAAAGTTAAGTTAAAAACAGTTTAATTAAGCAATTGCTTAATAACCCAAACGGTAGTTTTACTCAGTAAAAACTTTAGAAAAATTGCTCGAAAAGAGATGAAAATTAAACTAAAGATTTATATTTTTGGATATAAACAACTTCCTAACACTGCTGTTTGAATCAAATAGAACTTAAAATGTTGAATTTTAAGAGGTTACAGGAGGAGGGTCCATTACGGTACCACATTTTTTGCAGGTCCTAAGATCTTTGTTTTCATAAAAGAGTTTAAACTCCGTTTGAAACTGCGAAGTAATATCTGTTAAAGTGAAATAAACGGCATGTAGCGGATGATTGCAATTCTCGCAAAACCATAACAATCCGTCTTTTTCATCTGCTCTGCGTTTTCTTTCCATTACTAATCCTATAGAATTAGCAAAGCGTTTTGGGTTATGCGGAACCTTAGGGGGTAATAAAAAAATGTCGCCTTCGTTTATGGGAACTTCGACTGCCTTACCGTTTTCTTGGATTTGTACAGTGGCATTTCCCTCTAGCTGATAGAAAAATTCTTCACTTTCGTTATAGTGATAATCTTTTCTTGAATTAGGGCCACCAACGACCATAACAATAAATTCAGCGTCTTTATAAACAACTTTATTGTTTACAGGTGGTTTTAAAAGATGACGATTTTCGTCAATCCACTTTTTAAAATTAAACGGGCGAGTTACCATAAAATGAATTTAAGATTTAAACTGGTTTTAAACTAATTTATTTTCTAATAAATATTCAGCTATTTGCACAGCGTTAGTAGCAGCGCCTTTTCTAAGGTTATCGGCAACGATCCATAAGTTTAAGGTTTTTGCTTGTGATTCGTCTCTTCTTATTCTTCCAACAAAAACTTCGTCTTTGTTATGCGCATTCATTGGCATTGGATAAATTTGATTTTGAATATCATCCTGCAAAATAATTCCGGGCGTGTTCGACATCATTTTAAAAACATCTTTTACATCAAATTCATTTTCAAATTCAATGTTCACGCTTTCGCTATGCCCACCCATTACTGGTATTCGAACAGTAGTAGCTGTTAATGCAATTGAGTCATCGCCCATTATTTTTTTAGTTTCGTTAACCATTTTCATTTCTTCTTTGGTATAACCATTGTCTAAAAAAACATCAATTTGCGGGATAACATTTAGATCAATTTTGTATTTGTAAGCCATCTCATCGCTTTTACCATCTTTGCGTTCGTTCATTAATTGAGAAACAGCTTTTACTCCCGTTCCTGTTACGCTTTGGTAGGTTGATACAACAACTCTTTTTATTTTATATTTTTTGTGCAGCGGATTTAAAACCACTACCATTTGTATGGTTGAACAATTAGGGTTTGCAATTATTTTATCATCTTTTGATAATTCACTCGCGTTAACTTCGGGTACAATTAATTTTTTTAACGGATCCATTCTCCATGCCGAAGAATTGTCTATTACTGTAATACCTGTCGCTGCAAATTTTGGTGCCCACTCTTTAGAAGTATCGCCACCGGCAGAAAATAGCGCAATTTGAGGCTTTGCAGCAATGGCTTGTTCCATTGAATGCACAATGTATTTCTTTCCCTTAAATGCAATTTCTTTTCCAACCGATCTTTCTGATGCAACGGGAATTAATTCTGTAACCGGGAAATTTCTTTCTGATAGAACTTCCAACATTTTTGTGCCTACCAATCCAGTGGCGCCAACAACTGCAATTTTCATTTTATATTTTCTGTTTTTTGTAAAATTAATTTATTTTTATTTTGTTTCTTCTTCTTTTGGAGTTTCTTCATTCACAAGATATACACCATCGGGTTTAATTAAAACTTTACGATGACGGTATAAAATACCAATAGCTTTTTTAAACGTTGCCTTACTCATACTTAGTCTTATCGAAATTTCTTCGGGAGTACTTTTATCATGAAGACTTAAAAAACCATTATTTTTTTCCAGATATTCCATTACTACCTCTGTAGAATCTAAAACATTTTTAAATCCGCTTTTTTGAAAACTGATATCTATTAATTTATCTTCTCTAATTGTTTTTACAAAGCCTTCCATTTCATCACCAATATAAACGTCTTTGTAAATATCGTTGTGATAGATCAAGCCTTTGTGAGCCCCGTTAATAATACAACTAAAGCCTAGTGGCGATTCTTCGTAAACGATCAGATCAACTTTTTGCCCTTCTTCTAATTGTATGTTTTCGTTGTTAATGAATTTATCAATTTTGTTTGAGGCAACAATTCTGTTGGTTACAACATCTAAATAAATATACACAACATAAAAATTGTCGTCACTCATTTTATGTTTTTGTTCACTAAACGGCACAAGAAGGTCCTTCTCTAAACCCCAATCCATAAAGGCGCCAACTTCAGATACTGAAACCACGCGTAAATAAGCAAACTCACTTATTTTAGCATATGGCGTTTTTGTGGTGGCAATTATTCTATCTTCCGAATCGTTATAAATAAACACATCTAATTTGTCTCCAACTTTATAATTATCTTTAATAAACGAGTTCGGCAGCAACACATCGTTTTTGTCTTCATCTCCTAAGTATAAACCAACTGTTGTCTCTCTTAAAATAGTTAGTGTATTTATTTTTCCAATTTCAATCATTCTTCGTTATTTTATCTACGAAGATACGGTTTATTTTAGCCACAGATTTCAATGATTTTTTTTACTTCTTGGATCTTATAAAATTAAATCTGTGTTATCTGTGAAATCTGTATCTTAATTTTTGACAGTTATCTCACAATTTCCACCTAAATTCGCGGCATGCAAAACAAAAAACTTGCCTGGGCATTACTAATTATTTTATCGGTTGTTTGGGGAAGCTCCTTTATTTTAATGAAGCGTGGTTTAGATGCCTTTAGCAGCGGTGAGGTGGCAGCTCTTCGAATATCGATAGCCTTTTTATTTTTAGCACCATTCTTAATTAAATACCATAAAATAGATCTTAAAAAGTATTTACCCGGATTGATCTTAATGGGTGTATTTGGCAATTTGATCCCTGCTTTTTTATTTACAAAGGCCGAAACCCAAATTAGCAGCAGTTTAACGGGCATGTTAAATGCTTTAACGCCTTTGTTTACTGTTTTGGTAGGATTGGTTTGGTTAAAAGTTAAGCCAAAAGGGGCGCAAATTGCCGGTATTATTGTTGGTTTTATTGGCGCTACTTGCTTAATGGTGTTTGATGCCGGCAGCAATAATTCTAATAATGTTTTGTATGGTTTACTGGTACTTGCGGCTACTTTTTTTTATGCCATTAGCATTAGCGGTATAAAAAAGTATTTACATGATCTAAACTCTATAACAGCAACGGTTTGGGCATTCTGCATTACAGGCCCTATTGCGCTGATCTATCTTTTTGGGTTTACAGATTTTACCACCCATATGGCCACTTCGCCTATGGCATTGCCATCTTTAGGTTATATTTCCATTTTGGCTATTGTGGGCAGCGCATTATCGGTTATTGCCTATAATATTTTAATTAAAAACTCCGGAACCGTTTTTGCCAGCTCTTGCACCTATTTAATACCAATTGTGGCCATTGGCTGGGGACTTTTTGACGGCGAAATGGTTAATTTTTACCAGATCTTTAGCATTGTGGTGATCATTTTAAGCGTTTATTTAATAAACCGCGATTAATTTTTTGTAGGTTAATAAGAATTAAGTATATTTGCGTCCCCTTTTTAAGGGATTTATTAACAATTTAAACCAAATTAAATGTACGCAATTGTAGAAATAGCCGGGCAACAATTTAAAGTGGAACGTGGAAACAAAGTATACGTTCACCGCCTAGAGGCTAACGAGGGCGAGAAAATTGAATTTGACAAAGTTTTCTTATTAGATAACGGAGGAAAAATTTCAGTTGGAAACCCAACCGTAGAGGGCGCTAAAGTAGCTGCCACAGTAATCAGTCACCTTAAAGGTGATAAGGTGATCATTTTCAAGAAGAAACGCCGTAAGGGGTATCAAAAATGGAACAATCACCGTCAATCTTTAACTCAGATCCTTATTCAAGGTGTTTTAGCTAAAGGTGATAAAATAGAATCAGAATTAACTGCAACTCGTAAAGTTCGTACTCAAGGTCCGGCTAAAAAAGTTGAAGTTGTTGCAGAAAAAGTAGTAGCTGAGAAAAAAGCGCCTGCTAAAAAAGCTGCTCCTAAAAAGGCTGCTGCTAAAAAAGTAACAAAAAAAGATTAAGAGGAAATGATAAATGATAAATGTTGAATTTTAATTTAACAGATCATTTAACATCTTAAATTTAACATTTAAAATTTAAATAAAATGGCACACAAAAAAGGCGCGGGTTCATCAGATAATGGTAGAGATTCGCATAGTAAACGTTTAGGCGTTAAAATCTTTGGTGGACAATCTTGCATCGCAGGAAACATTATTGTTCGTCAACGTGGTACTAAACATAACCCGGGTGAAGGTGTAGGTATTGGTAAAGACCATACTTTATATGCTTTAGTTGATGGTAAAGTAGTATTCAAAAAGAAA
Organism: Flavobacteriales bacterium; assembly: GCA_040382975.1. Lineage (GTDB taxonomy): Bacteria > Bacteroidota > Bacteroidia > B-17B0 > Aurantibacillaceae > Aurantibacillus. Next base: position 7,067 of record JBEIEI010000007.1, on the reverse strand, counting down.
AGAGATGATAGATCTTATGTATCTATTGTTCCTATTGAAGGGTAATAACTAACTTTATATAGATTTAAAGCCCTCCATTAAATTGGTGGGCTTTTTCTGTTTTTTAAAGTTTTTATAAATACCGGTATTTAAATAAAAATTCGTTCAATAATTAAACTTGTACTCTAAATAAAATCGAACTGTTATGTTGCAACTAATTAATATCAGAGAAAATAAAGAAGATGTTTTAAAACGTTTGGCCATTAAAAATTTTAAAGATGCCGAAACAATTATTAATTCTGTATTAGAAAAAGATGCGCAACGCAGATCTATTCAGGGAGAGGGCGATGCCATTAAAGCGGAAGCAAACCAAATTGCAAAGCAAATTGGCGAGTTAATGAAAACCGGTAAAAAAGATGAAGCTGAAAAAGTAAAACTTAGAACTACTGAATTAAAACAAAAAGAAAAAGAATTAGATGAGCAATTAAAATTAGTGGAGGATGAAATTCAATCACTTTTAGTTTTGGTTCCTAATACACCAAATTTAACAGTGCCTCTGGGAAAAACACCGGAGGACAATGCAGTTGTTTTTGAACATGGCGATAAGCCTAAGTTACCCGCAGGATATATGCCGCATTGGGAGCTTACCACAAAATATAATTTAATTGATTTTGAATTAGGCGTTAAAATTGCAGGAGCAGGTTTTCCTGTTTACAAAGGAAAATGTGCTCGCTTACAACGTGCATTAATTAATTTCTTTTTAGATCGCGCAACTGCAAAAGGTTATTTGGAAATTCAACCACCAATTGTAGTTAACGAAGATAGCGGTTATGGTACCGGACAATTACCGGACAAAGAAGGACAGATGTACCATTGCACCATTGATAATTTATATTTAATACCAACCGCTGAGGTTCCGGTTACAAATATTTATCGCGATGTTATTTTAAAAGAAACCGATCTTCCGGTAAAGAATACAGCCTACACGCCATGTTTTAGAAGAGAAGCAGGAAGCTACGGAAAAGATGTGCGAGGATTAAATCGTTTGCACCAATTTGATAAAGTTGAAATTGTTCAAATAACGCATCCTGATAAAAGCTACGAAACGTTAGAAGATATGCGTGAGTATGTTGCAGGTTTATTAAAAGAATTAGAATTACCATTTCGTACTTTAAAATTGTGTGGTGGAGATATGAGTTTTGCAAGTGCCTTAACTTATGATATGGAAGTTTGGAGTGCGGCACAAGAAAGATGGCTAGAAGTTAGTAGTGTAAGTAATTTTGAAACGTTCCAAACGAATCGTTTAAAATGCAGATTTAAAGATGCGAACGGAAAAACACAATTAGCGCACAGTTTAAATGGAAGCGCTTTGGCTTTACCTCGTATAGTTGCAGCTTTATTAGAAAATAATCAAACTGAGGCCGGAATAAAAATACCTAAAGTATTGGTTCCTTATTGTGGTTTTGATATGATCAACTAAGAATGATACAAACTGCCAAAAATAGTTTAGTGCTTTTATTTTTTGCAGGATTATTCTTTCAATCGTGTAACAAAAATGATGTTTACGCGGCCAAAATAAAAACCTTAGATAGCTTAAGCGGTGCTGTAAACACACATGCTACAGAAATGAATAAAATTGATACGGTTATTTTGGCGAAAGCAATTTTACGTTTTGAGCAGTACAAACAATTCATTCAACAAAACGTAAAAGATACCGTTACCAAATCTGAAGCCGACTTCATACAGCAATTTTATACCAGTGGTAAAAGTTTAGCCGGTTTTGATTTGAATCGCCGCTCTCTAAAAGCTAGAACGAGTTTAATTAATTCACAACTCGAAAAATTAAAAAGTGATGCGAAAAACAATTTACTTCCTGAAGAGAAATTAATGGAGTTTACCGATCTGGAAAAAAAAGAGGCTAATGTTTTAATTGAGGTTAGTAATAAACAGCAGCAACTTTTTTATACCAGTTTGCAGGAGTTTAAAACCGCTTTAAAAGGGGTTGAATACCTGATAAAAGTCAGAAACAACGGGCAATTGCCAACGGTAGTAAAAGATACTCTTTCTTTATAATGCAATACATTTTTTTAGTTTATAAATATAATTAATATACAAATGTCATCCTGACGAAGGAAGGATCTCGGTCACAAAAGATTTCTCCTTTCGTCGAAATGACAAATTCGAAAACAATATTAGTAATGGCAATTTCATTTCAAAATCAAGAAATACAATTTAAACTGTCTGATAAAATCAAAATTAAATCGTGGATAAAAACCATTGTTGAATTAGAAAAGAAAAAACTCGGACAAATAAATTTTGTGTTTACTACTGACGCAGAATTATTAAAAACTAATATCGAGTTCTTAAACCACGATACTTACACCGACATTATTACGTTTGATTATTGCGAAGGGAAATTAATTAATGGCGATATTATTATTAGTATTGAACGCATAAAAGAAAATGCTCAAAAATTTAAAGTAGAGTTTGATTCCGAAGTTAAGCGTGTGATCATTCATGGCGTGTTGCATTTGTGCGGCTATAAAGATAAAAGCACAAAAGATGCTGTGGTTATGAAAGGCAAAGAGAACTGGGCTTTAAAAAAGTTTTAAATTAAGTTTTAGTTTTTTAACATCAAGATCAATAAAACCGTCATTGCGAGCCCGCCTGACCGGACGGGCAGGGAACGAACCAATCTCACACACACAGTTTAGTTCAAAACCCATAGTTTGAGATCGCGTCGTCGTCCCTCCTCCCGATGACGGTTTCTTAAGATTGGACTAATGATTTTTTCTAATTTTAAAATCTTAAGTTTAACTTTTTAAATCAAAAATTATTGTCCCATTTGACTGCCACTTGTGTTGTCTTTGCTAATATTTCGTAAACTAAAGGTTATTGGAAAATTTGTTTTGTATCGCACAAATTTATTATTAAAAACCGCCGGTTGCCATTTGGTTAGTTTTATTAATCTTACTGCCTCCTCTGTACAACCTGCATTTACGCCTTGTTTTACGGTGATCCCCGTTAAATAACCATTTGTTTCAACAACAAATTCAATAACAACAGTTCCTTCAATTGATTTTTCAATGGCCAACTTTGGATATTCAATTTGTGACAAAATAAATTCAGCTAAACCGTCGTCGCCATTTTTATAATACTCCGGCGATTTATCTGCTTTTGTATAAACCACAAAACTGCTATCGACCGGTAATGGTTTTTTAAGCGTTAATTTATTTTTTTGTTTAAAATAGCGGTAGTATTTTTCGGTAGATAATTTAAAAATTAAAAAATAGGGTCTGCTTTCGTTAGGTAATTTTAATGTTTTATAAAATTTCCAGAAATTAAATACACGAAGCAATTCATTTCTTAAAGCATTATTCACATTACCTTCTATATTAATATTCACAGCTTTTCCGGAGGTATCAAGATCAAAAAAACAGGTAATTTCTGTATCAAAATTAGAGGTTAATAGTGTTTTTGGTAGTGTTAATTGCGTTTGTAAAACCTGTTCTATTTGCTCTTTACCGCCAATTACTTTTGCCTCGTACTCAGCACTGGTACTTGATGTTTGTGAAGATAATTGGCTAAAAGCAAGCATTATAAAAAAAATAAAAAGCTTTTTGATCATATATAAAGATAAATTAAAAAGTTTAATGTTTATGTAATGCAAATAAACAATTTTTATAAACTTGTATTTATGCCAATGGTAAAACCTGAGTTCACCTTATTATTAATGCCATAGCCAAGTACATAATCAATTCTTAATACTCTAAAAATATTCTCGAAACCAAAATTAATTTCGTAATACTGTTGTAATCTATTGCTCATTAGTAAATGACCACCTACAACTTCTTGAATTTTTAATTGTTTAAATAATGGAATTTTGTTGATGATGAAACCATTAAAATGATGTTCGGCATGTGCTTCTGCGAACCATTGGTCGGCACTAAATGTATAATAGGGTAAAAGTCTAAAGCTGCTTAAATAATCGTTAGTATTAAACAGTGTTTGGTTTCCTAAAAAATATTTAAAATCCATAAAAAATAATTTTTTAGTATTAACAAAGCCGCCACCTTTTAATCTAAATCCTAATCTTCCAAATAAACCTAAATTTAATTCGTCATATATCATGGCACTTGCCAGATCATAATCGGCAGTTGTGTTTAGCACAGGGAAAGCTTTTTTGTAACTCACACTTAGTTTTGGATATTTTGTGCCGGTTACGATTTTTTGATTGGGGAGCGTTACATACTTTTGTTTAAACCTAAAGGATAAGGTTATCTCTGCGGTAAATGCATTGTTGGTTTTAAATAACGAATCGTGGTTGAAGCCGTTTTTTGGATCGTTACTGGTAAACAATTTTGTTTTATCATCCACTATTAAAAGGTTGCTCGTGTTTTTTAAAGCGTCGCGTTCTACATATTTAACGAGTGATGAGAAAAATATCCCATTTCTTACTTCAGTAAAATAACTACTTTCAACACCGGTTTCTTTAAATACTTTCATGAAATTTTCATTTAAAAAAAGCGAGTAAAGCGAATTTACTAATGGAGAGATCGGATCGAGTTGATTGTACTGTTCGGCAATTGATTTTACTTTTATACCAATTCGTGAGAATTTTTTTGGGTTATAAAAATAATTATAACCAACTTCTCCGCCCCATAAATAGTTACTAACGCCATATCTTACTTTTCCACTAAAACGATGCGCTTTTAAATTTTCGTATTCTTTATCTACCGAAAAAATGTAACTTAAATTTAAACCCTCAACCGTATTGTATTGTATGCCGTTTGTAATTATACCTGGTATCGAAACAGTGATCCTATCTTTTGTTTTTTTGTAAGTATAACCCAAAAATATATCGGGTGCCCGAAGTTTATTTCTTTTGTGATCAACAGAATCTTTAAACCTATCAGTGTCTTCAATTTTCTCTGTACTGTCTTTTTTTCTATAATCTTTATTTTCTTCGGTGGTTAAGGGAGCAGGTCTGTTTATATTCCAGTAATTAGAATCTTTTTTGTTAGCCCCTTCTTCTACAATAAAAATTTCGTTAGTAAAAAAATCCTCTTTAAAGTTTGGTTTTAAATTATAGTTTTTTACAATGGCGTTAAAATACCCATCACCCGCAATGCCAAAAAATTTAAAGTAAAAACTAAAATTATGATTGATGGGCATCCAGATACTGTCGCCTGCAATTGGCGCATGCAGTTGTTTAATAGAGAGTGTATCAACAAAATTAATTTTATTGTCTTTAGTTAATTTTAAATCAACACCGGTAATGCGCCACGAGTTTTCTTGGATATAAAGGATGCCCGAAAAACAAGGGTCTGTTTTTCGTTTTGGTATTACTTCAATCTTGTTAAATAGTTTGCCGTCTTCGCTTATTGTTCCAAGTAATCTGAATTTGTAATACAAAAAAGCATTTCCGTTTAAGGGGGATACAAATGGCCTATCGCTTATTCCTTTAATAGGAATTAAGTTTTCATAAAAATTAAATTTCATCTGACTAAGATGATTAAAGCTAAAACTTTTGCTTTCGCCACTTACACGGCTACTAAACATGATCTCTTTTTCCTTATCCGGTTTTTTAAAATAATAATTACTCTCGCTTTCACTTAAGTAAATAACACCGAACATTGATGAGTCTATTTTTTCGCCACTGGTTATTTTTATTAATTTTTTAAATTTTTCAGGAAGACTAATTAGTCTTTGTAAACCTTTAATGTAAGATTGACAGGAGTATTCATTTACCTCATCCGAATGTTTTTTTCTTTTTTTGATTGCCTTCCGTATAATTGGGTAGGCGGGGTCTTCGCCGGCTTTTACGATAATTTCTTGTAGTGCAATGCCATCTGATTTTAAATTTACGTTTAGTGTTTTGTTTTCGGTAAGGTTAACTTCAATTTCTTGTTTTGAGTAACCCAGGTATTGAAAGACAACAATGTATTTTCCTTTTTCGAGTTTTAAAGAATAATTTCCGTCATCGTTACTATTAACACCTTTGGTTGTACCTTTTAAGTAAATGGTTGCAAAGGGTAAATTTTCTCCGCTACTGGTAACTTTTCCCGAGAGCGTGTATTGTTGCGCAAAATAGGTTTGAATAAAAAAAGATAGAATACTAACCAGAGTTAACTTATGTCTTATTACGTGGAGCATAAATTATTTTTTTTCGAAACCCATAAAGGCATACGATATTAAATTAGCACCCATTTTTAATGCTTTTGATCTTGCCTCTTCACTGTCTTTATGTATTTCCGGACTTTCCCAGCCATCACCTAAGTCGCATTCAAAATCGTAAAAGCAAACTAAACGACCTTTATAAATTAAGCCATAGCCTTTTGGTGCACTGTTATCGTGTTCATGAATTTTTGGTAAGCCGTTAGCAAAATCATATTTTTGATGATATACAGGGTGATTAAAAGGTAATTCAACCAGGTCTAATTCGGGAAACACTTTTTTTAGTTGTGGCCGGATGAATTTATCCATACCATAATTATCGCTTACATGTAAAAAGCCACCGGCAATTAAATAATTCCTTAAATTTTCCGCTTCCTGATCTGTAAAAATAACGTTGCCATGACCCGTCATGTGAACGAACGGATAATTAAATATTTCAACACTGCCGGCATCTACAATGGCTTGTTCGGGATTGATGCTTGTTTTTAGATTATCGTTACAATATTTAATAAGATTCGTAACAGAGGTTTCTAAATTGGCATACCAATCACCGCCACCATTATATTTTAAAACGGCAATTTGAAAACTGTAAGGAGGAAGTTTATAATACTCGTCAATTTTTGAAGCAGATCTGCCTTCTACAAAAACCATTATTACGAAAAGGCAAACTATTTTTTTTAGAAAAGAAATATGCATTGATCTATTAACTTCTAATTTTAAAATTAAACAATTTTACCGAAGAAAGCTGTAATTTTTAACTAAAAATTTTTATAAAATTCAACCAGCTCAATAGCTTGTTTTGCTTCTAATACATCGTGTACCCTTAAAATAGAAGCGCCGTTTAATAAAGCTATGGTATTTAATACAGTTGTTCCGTTTAAGGAGGTTACCGGACTGGTTCCTATTACGGC
>JBEIEI010000006.1:0-34675 GCA_040382975.1 Flavobacteriales bacterium | reverse complement strand
GGTGTATTAGCTGGTTATCCTTTAGTAGGATTAAAAGTAACATTAAAAGATGGATCTTACCACGCGGTTGACTCTGACGCATTATCTTTTGAGATTTGTGCTCGTAATGCTTTCCGTGAAGCATTACCAAAATGTCATCCGGTATTATTAGAGCCTATCATGAAAATTGAGGTTTTAACTCCGGAGCAAAACATGGGTGATGTTGTAGGTGACTTAAACCGTCGTCGTGGACAAATTGAAGGAATGGATTCAAAAGGAAACGCACAGGTTATTAAAGCTAAAGTTCCACTTTCTGAAATGTTTGGTTATGTAACTCAGTTACGTACTTTAACTTCAGGTCGTGCCACATCTACAATGGAATTTAGTCATTATAACGAAGCACCTTCAAACGTTGCTGCTGATGTAATTTCAAAAGCAAAAGGTAAAACAGAAAAAGTTAACTAAAAATAAATACGTTCTTTTATTATGAGCCAACGAATAAGAATAAAACTAAAATCATACGATTTCAACTTAGTTGATAAATCTGCTGAGAAAATTGTGAAAACTGTAAAAGCTACAGGTGCAGTGGTTAATGGTCCAATTCCATTACCTACAAACAAAAGAATTTTCACAGTATTAAAGTCGCCACACGTTAATAAAAAAGCGCGTGATCAGTTTCAATTATGTGCTTACAAACGTCTTTTAGACATTTATAGCTCATCATCAAAAACTGTTGATGCTTTAATGAAACTAGAATTACCTAGCGGAGTAGAAGTAGAGATTAAAGTTTAACAGCAAGTGGGCTTAAAATAGCTAACGAACTAATAAAAAGTAATAATAATTAAATCAATAAATAAATAAACAAAAATGTCAGGATTAATTGGTAAAAAAATAGGAATGACTAGCTTCTTCGATGCCAATGGCAAGTATTTGCCATGCACAGTTATTGAAGCAGGTCCTTGCGTAGTTACGCAAGTAAAAACCAATGAAAAAGACGGTTACTCAGCTTTACAACTATCATACGACGAGAAGAAAGAAAAAAACACTTCTTCGGCTATGAAAGGTCATTTTGAATTAGCAAAAACTACTCCAAAACGTAAAATTGTAGAATTTCGTCATTTCGAGGAAACTAAAAATTTAGGTGATGTATTAACAGTAGATTTATTTGCAGAAGGTGATTTTGTGGATGTTGTTGGTACTAGCAAAGGTAAAGGTTTTCAAGGTGTTGTAAAACGTTATAACTTTAGTGGAGTAGGTCACGCTAACAAATCTCACGGTCAGCACGATCGTGAAAGAGCTCCTGGATCATTAGGTGCCTCTTCAGATCCATCTCGTGTAATGCCGGGAATGCGTATGGCTGGTAGAATGGGTGGAAATCGTAAGAAGATTCAAAACCTTGAAATAGTAAAAATTATGCCTGAAAAGAATGTGATCCTTATTAAAGGTTCTGTTCCGGGTGCAAAAGGGTCTTATATTTTAATTGAGAAGTAATCATGCAAGTAGAAATATTAAATATAAGTGGTAAAAAAACAACTAAAAAAGTTGATCTAGTAGATTCAATTTTTGCAGTAGAGCCAAATGATCATTGTATATATCTTGATGTTAAGCAATTTTTAGCTAACCAACGTCAAGGTACTCACAAATCAAAAGAACGTGCTGAGATTTCACGTACCACTAAGAAGTTGAAAAAACAAAAAGGAACTGGTGGAGCTCGTGCCGGTTCAATGAAATCGCCATTATTTATTGGTGGTGGTCGCGCTTTTGGTCCTAGACCGCGTGATTACTCATTCAAATTAAATAAGAAAGTTAAATCACTTGCGCGTATGTCAGCTTTAGCTTACAAAGCAAAAGGAAATGCAATTACTGTTTTAGAAGACTTCACATTTGAAGCTCCAAAAACTAAGAATTACATTGATTTAATTAAAAACTTAAACCTGTCTGATAAAAAAACCTTGTTAGTACTAGGTGATACAAATAAAAATGTATATTTGTCGTCCCGTAATTTACAGGGTGCTAAAGTTGTAACTGCTTCTGATTTAAATACATATGATATTTTAAATGCAGAGAATTTAATTTTAGCTGAAAGTTCAATTAAAGCACTTGAAACAATTTTAAATAAGTAAGATGGAAATTTTAGTAAAGCCGATCATTACGGAAAAAATGACTGCACAAGCCGAAAAATTAAATCGCTATGGCTTTGTAGTAGCAAAAGAGGCTAACAAAATAGAAATAAAAGCGGCCATCGAGAAAATGTATGGTGTTAAAGTTGCATCGGTTAATACTCAACAATATGTTGGTAAAGTAAAAACACGTAATACTACTCGTGGTGTTGCCGTTGGAAGAGTTAACCGCAACAAAAAAGCTATTATTACTTTAAAGCAAGGCGAAGTAATTGATTTTTACGCAAGTATATAATTAGTAAAAAGAATTTAAAATGGGATTAAAAAAATATAGACCACTAACTCCAAGTTTAAGATATACGCTAACAGCGGATTTCAAGGAGATTACTACCGATAAGCCGGAAAAAAGTTTAATTGTAAAAACTAATTATTCTTCTGGTGGCCGTAATAACTCAGGTAAAATGACAATGCGCTATATTGGCGGCGGTCATAAAAAAGTTATTCGTTCAATTGACTTCAAACGTGAGAAAGACGGAATCGAAGGAACTGTTAAAACAGTTGAGTACGATCCAAATCGTTCTGCTCGTATTGCGTTAATTTTCTACAAAGACGGAGAAAAACGTTATATAATTGCACCGCAAGGAATTAAAGTTGATCAAAAGATCATGTCTGGAAAAGATGCATCTCCTGAAATTGGAAATACATTATTCTTATCAGATATTCCATTAGGAACAATCATTCATAATATTGAATTACGTCCAGGACAAGGAGCAGTATTAGCTCGTAGTGCCGGTTCTTACGCTCAGTTATCTGCTCGTGACGGTAAGTACGCTATTTTACGTATGCCTTCTGGTGAAGTTCGTATGATCTTAATTACTTGTAAAGCTACTATTGGTTCTGTATCAAATCCTGATCATAATCAAGAAGTTTACGGTAAAGCAGGTCGTTCTCGTTGGAAAGGTGTTCGTCCTCGTACTAGACCAGTTGCTATGAATCCAGTGGATCATCCAATGGGTGGAGGTGAAGGTCGTGCATCAGGAGGTCAACCTCGTTCACGTAAAGGCTTACCAGCTAAAGGGTTTAAAACTCGTTACAAAGCAAAAGCTTCTAACAAACACATCATAGAAAGAAGAAAAAAATAATTATAAACGTTTAATGGTCGCAGGTTAAACCTTGCGATTTCAAAACCCAAAAAAAAACAATGGCAAGATCATTAAAAAAAGGCCCTTTTATCGATTACAACCTTGAAGGTAAGGTTGAAAAGATGAATCAAAGCGGAAAAAAATCTGCGATTAAGACGTGGGCACGTCGTTCAACAATTCCACCAGAGTTTGTAGGGCATACATTTGCTGTACATAACGGTGCTAAATTCATTCCGGTTTATGTAACTGAGAACATGGTTGGACATAAATTAGGAGAATTTTCACCAACTCGCGTATTTAAAGGTCACGCTGGTCATAATAAAAAATAATTAGAAACCATGGGAAAAAGAAAAAGATTAGTAGCCGAAAAGCGTAAGGAAGAGAACAAAACTTCTTACTTCGCGAAATTAAATAGTTGCCCAACTTCTCCTCGTAAAATGCGCCAAGTAGCGGATTTAGTAAGAGGTAAGGATGCATATTTAGCTTTAAATATATTAAAATTCAATACTCGTGAGGCTTCTGGCCGTTTAGAGAAATTATTGAAATCAGCCATCGCTAATTACGAATTAAAAACTGGTGCTCGTGCAGAAGAAGGTGTTTTATTTGTTAAGGAAGTAATGGTAGATAGCGCCTTAATGGCAAAACGTTTACGTACTGCGCCTCAAGGTCGTGGATACCGTATCAGAAAACGTTCAAATCATGTTACTTTAATTTTAGACACCAAAAACGCAAAATAAGAGATGGGACAAAAAGTAAATCCAATTGGCTTCAGATTAGGAATCATCAAAGGATGGGATTCAAACTGGTTTGGTGGCAAAAACTACGCAGATAAATTAGTTGAAGATGATAAGATCAGAAATTATTTAAAAGCGCGTTTAGCAAAAGGTAGCATTTCTAAAATTGTTATCGAAAGAACTTTAAAATTGATCACTGTTACTATTAACACTGCTCGTCCGGGTATTATCATCGGAAAAGGTGGAAAAGAGGTTGATAAATTAAAAGAAGAATTAAAGAAATTAACTACAAAGGAAATTCAAATAAATATTTTTGAGATTAAACGTCCTGAATTAGATGCTCGTTTAGTAGCAGATAGTATCGCTCGTCAGATCGAAGGTCGTATTTCTTTCCGTCGTGCAGCAAAAATGTCGATGGCTTCAACCATGCGTATGGGTGCTGAAGGTATCAAAATTAAAGTGAGTGGTCGTTTAGGTGGAGCTGAGATGGCTCGTACTGAAGGGTATAAAGAAGGAAGAACTCCTTTACATACTTTACGTGCGGATATCGATTATGCTGTAGCTGAAGCACATACATCTTACGGTCGTATCGGAATTAAAGTTTGGGTATGCCGTGGAGAAATATTTGGAAAACGTGATCTTTCACCAAATGCTGGTTTATCTAAAGATAAAAAGCCGGGTGGAAGTGACAAACCAAATAATGATCGTCCGAAATTTAACGGAAAAAAAAGATCAACTAAAAGAGAAGAAAAATAATTTTTACAATTAGATATAATTACTAGGTCATGTTACAACCAAAAAGATCAAAATATAGAAAATCTCAAAAGATGAAGATCAAGGGCGACGCTAAGCGTGGTCACGAATTAGCCTTCGGTTCTTTTGGAATTAAAGCGATGGACGAGTGCCGTATGACTGGTCGCCAGTTAGAAGCTGCTCGTATTGCAATTACTCGTTTCATGAAACGTGAAGGTCAGGTATGGATTCGTGTGTTTCCAGATCGTCCGGTTACTTCAAAACCAGCAGAGGTTCGTATGGGTAAAGGTAAAGGTGCTCCGGAATATTGGATGGCTCCGATTAAACGTGGTCGTATTTTGTTTGAAGCAGAAGGAGTTCCTTTAGCTGTAGCAAAAGAAGCTTTACGTTTAGCTGCTCAAAAATTACCAATCGTAACTAAATTCATTGTACGTAGAGATTACGTAGAAACTGAGGTTACTAAATAATTGAATAACAATATATTAAGCAAGTTTTAGTTGAACCGTTACTTTAATTAAAAAATGTTTAAAACCGGAAGTTAAATTTCGGAAATAAAACAAAAAACAAATAAATGAAAAACAAGGACATATCAGCTCTATCCAATCAAGAATTAATTGAGAAGATAAAAGAAGAAAAAGCGGGATTAAATAAAATGACATTAAATCATGCTATTTCTCCTGTAGAAAACCCTGCTACAATTCGCGTTAACCGTAGAAATGTTGCACGTATGTTAACTGTATTAAATCAACGTAACAAAGCATCTAAATAACATTGCTTCATGGAAGAAAGAAATTTAAGAAAAGAAAAAATTGGTGTCGTAAAAAGTAACAAGATGGATAAAAGCATCGTTGTTTCTGTTATGCGTAAAGTAAAACACCCTAAATACGGAAAGTTCCTTAAGAAAACTAGTACCTTCGTTGCTCATGATGAGAAGAACGAGTGCAGTATCGGGGATACCGTTAAAATTGCAGAAACTCGCCCGTTAAGTAAAACTAAAAACTGGCGTTTAGTTGAAGTAATTGAAAAAGTAAAATAATAAGCGTTAATCGTAATAAAGAAATTTTAAAATGATACAAACCGAATCGAGATTAACAGTAGCGGATAACAGTGGTGCCAAAGAGGTATTAGTTATTCGTGTACTAGGAGGAACCAAAAAACGTTACGCTTCAATTGGCGATAAAGTTGTGGTAACTGTAAAACATGCTTTACCAAGTGGTAACGTAAAAAAAGGTACAGTTAGTAAAGCTGTAATTGTGAGAACAAGAAAAGAGATTAGTCGTCCGGATGGTTCTTATATTCGTTTTGACGATAACGCAGTAGTTTTATTAAATACTACTGATGAGATTCGTGGTACACGTATTTTCGGGCCAGTTGCTCGTGAACTTCGTGATAAACAATTTATGAAAATTATTTCATTAGCACCAGAGGTGCTTTAATTAAAAGAATTTTAAGTCATGTCAAAAATTAAATTAAAAAAGGGCGATACTGTAAAAGTTATTTCTGGAGAATCTAGAGGTACGCAGGGTAAGATCGTTTCTATCGATGTTAAGAAAGAGCGCGCTATCGTTGAAGGCGTTAATATGATTAGCAAAAGCGAAAAGCCTAGCGCTAAGAATACTAACGGTGGTATCGTTAAAAAAGAAGGCTCTATCCATATCTCAAACTTAATGTTTGTAGAAGGAGGAAAAACAGTTCGTTTAGGTCGTAAATTAAATGAGAAAACTCAAAAATTAGAGCGTATCTCTTCAAAAACTAAGGAGGCAGTTAAATAATGGCAACAACAACCTATCAACCTCGTTTAAAAGGTAAGTATAAAGAAGAAATTGTAGCAGCATTGCAAAAACAATTTCAATATACATCATCAATGCAAGTTCCTAAATTGGAAAAAATTTGTCTAAACCAAGGAATTGGTGATGCTGTATCTGATAAAAAATTAATTGAATCAGCAGTTAAAGAAATGACTACAATTACCGGTCAAAAAGCTGTTCCAACCTATTCAACTAAAGATATTTCAAATTTTAAATTACGTAAAGGCGTTGCTATTGGTGTGCGTGTTACTTTACGTGGAGATAAAATGTATGAATTTTTGGATCGTTTGATCGCATCTTCATTACCACGTATTCGTGATTTTAAAGGTGTTAACGATAAAGGTTTTGATGGACGCGGAAATTATACCTTAGGTATTACAGAGCAGATCATTTACCCTGAAATTGATATTGATAAAGTAAGCAAGATTTCTGGTATGGATATTACTTTTGTAACTACTGCCAATACAGATAAAGAAGCTCATGCTCTGTTAAAAGAGTTTGGAATTCCATTTAAAAATAAACAAGCTTAAGATAAGAAATGGCAAAAGAATCGATGAAGGCCCGTGAGGTCAAACGTAAAAAATTAGTTGATAAATACGCTGCTAAACGCGAAGAGTTAAAAAAAGCAGGTGATTCAGTTGGATTACAAAAATTACCACGTAACTCCTCAAAAGTTCGTTTGCGTAACCGTTGTAAATTAACCGGTCGTCCTCGTGGGTACATGCGTACTTTCGGTGTTAGCCGTGTTACTTTCCGTGAAATGGTTCTTTTCGGATTAATTCCGGGATTAACCAAATCTAGTTGGTAGAAAATAAATATTGCGAGTACGGGAAATAGTTGTATATTTGCCCCCTCAAAAAAAATAAATAATTGTTTAATATAATTATTCTGTTTTGCGGAATAACATATAAACCTAAAAAAAATGACAGATACAGTAGCAGATTACTTAACTCGTGTAAGAAACGCGATTAAAGCAAACCACAGAATCGTAGAAGTTCCGGCTTCTAATCTAAAAAAAGAGATCACTAAGATTCTTTTTGAAAAAGGGTACATTTTAAATTACAAATTTGAAAGTACAGAAAACAATCAAGGCGTTATCAAAATTGCCTTAAAATATCATCCGGTAACAAAACTCCCAGCTATTCGCACGTTAGATCGCGTATCAAGTCCAGGTTTACGTAAGTATTCAGGTGTTGATAAAATGCCTCGTGTATTAAATGGTTTAGGTATCGCCATCATTTCTACTTCTAAAGGTGTTATCACCGATAAAGAAGCAAAGCAAATGAATGTTGGTGGTGAAGTTTTATGTTATATTTCATAATTAAGAAGGAGAAAAACTAACATGTCACGTATAGGAAAAGCCCCAATAGAATTACCAAAAGGAGTAGAGGTAACTGTAGTTAATGGTTTAGTAACTGTTAAGGGCCCAAAAGGAACATTAACTCAAAAAGTAGATTTAGATATAACTGTAACTTTAGAAGAAGGTAAGATCGTGGTAACACGTCCTACTGACCAAAAAAGACACAGAGCTTTACATGGTTTATACCGTTCTCTTGTTGCCAATATGGTAAAAGGAGTTAGCGAAGGATACAAAACTGAGCAAGAATTAGTTGGTGTAGGTTACCGTGCTTCTAACAAAGGACAAATGCTAGAGTTATCTTTAGGATATTCTCATAACATTAACTTTGAATTACCGGCTGAAATAAAAGTAGCTACAACTGCTGAAAAAGGTCAAAACCCGAAAATTATTTTAGAGAGTGCTGATAAACAATTGATAGGTTTAGTTGCAGCCAAAATAAGAAGCTTACGTAAGCCAGAGCCATACAAAGGTAAAGGTATTAAGTTTGTTGGTGAACAACTAAGAAGAAAAGCTGGTAAATCCGCTTCTAAAAAATAATTAAATAAATTAATCATCTTATAAAATTGCAAAGATGGCAGTAAGTAAACAAGATAGAAGAGCAAAAATAAAATTAAAGCTTCGTAAGACCATAAAAGGTACTCCGCAAGCTCCTCGTTTAAGTGTATATCGCAGTAATGCTGAAATATATGCACAATTAGTTGACGATAAAGGTGGAAAAACATTATTAGCTGTTGGTTCAGTTGATAAATCAATTTCTGCAGCAAAAGTTACAAAAATTGAAAAAGCGAAATTAGTAGGTAAGTTAATAGCAGAAAAAGCTGTTGCAAACGGAATCACTTCAGTGGTTTTTGATCGTAATGGATTTTTGTACCATGGTAGAATAAAATCGTTAGCCGAAGGTGCTCGCGAAGGAGGTTTAAAATTCTAATAAATAATTAAGATGTCTAAAGAAGTAGTAAAACGCGTTAAGTCAAGCGATATAGAATTAAAAGATAAATTAGTTGCCATTCAACGTGTAACTAAAGTTACTAAAGGTGGTCGTCACTTTAGCTTTTCAGCCATTGTTGTGGTTGGAAATGAAAAAGGTATTATTGGCCAAGGTTTAGGTAAAGCAAATGAAGTTACTGATGCTATCACAAAAGGTATCGAAGATGCTAAGAAAAGTTTAGTGAAAGTTGCCGTATTAAACGGTACTGTTCCTCACGCTCAAGAAGGTAAATTTGGTGGAGCACGTGTGTTCTTAAAGCCTGCAGCTCATGGTACTGGTGTAATTGCTGGTGGTGCGATGCGTG
Organism: Flavobacteriales bacterium; assembly: GCA_040382975.1. Taxonomy (GTDB): domain Bacteria; phylum Bacteroidota; class Bacteroidia; order B-17B0; family Aurantibacillaceae; genus Aurantibacillus. Next base: position 25,487 of record JBEIEI010000006.1, on the reverse strand, counting down.
CAGTGTTAGAGAGTGTTGGTGTAACTGATGTATTAGCTAAGTCTAAAGGATCTAGTAACCCACACAACGTAGTTAAAGCAACTTTGGATGCTTTAATGAAAATGCGTGATGCAATTAGTGTTTCTCAACAAAGAGGAATTAAATTAGATAGAGTGTTTAACGGTTAATAATTTAACAATGGGAAAAGTAAAATTAACATTAGTAAAAAGCATCGCTAAACGTAGTCCTTCTCAAAAAGCAACAGTTGTAGCTTTAGGTTTAGGTAAAACTCACAGTTCAGTGGTAAAAGAAACTACTCCTGCTATTGATGGCATGATTAGCAAAATAAAACATATTTTAAAAATTGAAAATATTTAATTAAAATGAAATTAAGCGAATTAAAACCAGCAAATGGTTCTGTAAGAACAAACTACCGTCGTGGTCGTGGTCAAGGTTCTGGTGGTGGTGGTACTGCTACTCGTGGTCATAAAGGAGCTCAATCACGTTCTGGTCACTCTAAAAAGGTAGGTTTTGAAGGTGGTCAAATGCCTTTACAACGTCGTTTACCTAAATTTGGATTCAAAAATATCAATCGTATCAATTACAATGGTATTAATTTAGATGCAATCCAAAAATTAGTTGATAACACAAAAATTTCTGAAATTAATTTTGATGTTTTAGTAGCTAACGGTTTAGCTCACAAAAATGACCTTATTAAAATTATGGGTCGTGGTGTTTTAACTGCAAAAGTACAAATAACAGCACATGCCTTTACTGCAACTGCAAAAAAAGCAATTGAAGAAAAAGGTGGAACTATAAATGATACAAAATAATATATGAAGCGTTTTATAGATACACTTCGGAACATTTGGGCAATAGACGAGCTAAAACAACGTATTTTACTTACGTTGGGTATGGTTCTTATCTATCGCTTAGGTTCTTATGTAGTACTTCCAGGAGTTAATGTAGATGCATTAAATGATGCAAAATCTTCGGACGCCGGTGGAATAGTAGGTTTAATTAATATGTTTGCAGGTGGTGCGTTCTTACGCGCTTCTATTTTTGGCTTAGGAATAATGCCATATATTACCGCTTCTATTATTATTCAATTATTAGGTATGGCGGTGCCATATTTTCAAAAAATGCAACGCGAAGGTGAAAGCGGACGTAAAAAGATCAATCAGTTAACTCGCTTTTTAACCATTGGTGTTACTGCGGTTCAAGCTCCAGGTTACATCGCTTCTATTAAACAATCTGCTCCAAATGCCTTTACAGATCTATCTACTTTTTGGTGGGTACAATCTATTTTTATTTTAATAACCGGTACCATGTTTGTTATGTGGTTAGGTGAAAGAATTACAGATAAAGGTTTAGGTAACGGTATCTCTTTGATCATTATGATCGGTATCATTTCTCGTTTACCTTTTGCATTCTTATCAGAGGTAAAATCAAGAACAACAGGTAATGGTGGATTAATTATTTTCTTAATAGAAATTGTTATTTTATTATTAGTAATTGTCGGTTCGATCTTGTTAGTTCAAGGTACCAGACGAATTCCGGTGCAGTTTGCTAAGAAAATTGTTGGTAACAAACAATACGGTGGTGTTCGTCAATACATTCCATTAAAAGTGAATGCTGCGGGTGTAATGCCTATCATTTTTGCTCAGGCTATCATGTTCATTCCTGCTGCTATTTCTGGTTTTTCAGGTGGTGGTGCTGGTATTTTTGGAGAAAGATATGGTTTTTGGTATAATTTTATATTTGCTGTATTAATTATCCTTTTCACATATTTTTACACTGCTATTATGGTTAATCCTAATCAATTAGCAGATGATATGAAACGTAATGGTGGTTTTGTTCCGGGTGTTAAACCGGGTAAAAAAACAGCCGAGTTTATCGATCAGGTTATGAGTCGTATTACTTTACCTGGTTCTATTTTCTTAGCAGCGGTTGCTGTAATGCCTGCTTTTGCTCAGAAATTAGGAATAACAAGTGCATTTGCTGATTTCTACGGAGGAACTTCCTTATTGATCTTAGTAGGTGTTGTTTTGGACACTTTACAACAGATTGAAACGTATTTATTGAACCGTCATTATGATGGATTAATGAAATCGGGTAGAATTAAAGGTCGTGGCGCTAATGCTATGATGGTGCAACAAGGACAATAAGATGGCGAAACAAGCAAACATTGAAATTGACGGTACTATTGTTGAAGCATTAAGTAATGCGATGTTTAGGGTAGAGTTGGAGAATGGACATGTGGTAACAGCTCATATTTCAGGAAAAATGAGAATGCACTACATTAAAATTTTACCGGGAGATAAAGTGAAGTTGGAAATGAGTCCTTACGATCTATCAAAAGCAAGAATTACTTTTAGATATAAATAAAATATAAGAATTTAAAATAGAAGAAATGAAAGTTAGAGCATCCATCAAAAAAAGAAGTAACGAATGCAAGATCGTTCGTCGCAAAGGAAGATTGTACGTAATTAACAAAAAAAATCCAAAATTTAAACAAAGACAGAAGTAATTCTTATCTTTGCAAACCTTTTATAAAAATATTAGTCAAAAGAAATGGCACGTATAGCAGGTATTGATTTACCAAAAAACAAAAGAGGCGTAATAGGTTTAACCTATATTTACGGTATTGGTCGCAGCAGAGCTGCTAAAATATTAACCGACGCAGGAATTACTCTAGATAAAAAAGTGAGTGATTGGAATGACGATGAGCAAAATGCTATTCGTAACCTAATTAATAATGCTTTTAAAGTTGAAGGGGCTTTGAGATCAGAAACTCAATTAAACATTAAACGTTTAACTGACATTAACTGTTTCCGTGGAACTCGTCACCGTAATGGTTTACCCGTTCGCGGTCAACGTTCAAAAACAAATGCACGTACTCGTAAGGGTAAACGTAAGACCATTGCTAACAAAAAAATGGCAGCTAAGTAATAATTAATTAAAAGTATATAAGTTTTAAATAAAATGGCAAAACAACAAACAGCCGCAGCAAATGCAAAAGCTTCAACACGTAAGCGTACTGTAAAAGTAGAAGCTACTGGCGAGGCTCATATTAGTGCTACGTTTAACAATATCATCATTTCATTAACTAACATTAACGGTCAGGTAATTTCTTGGAGTAGTGCTGGTAAAATGGGATTCAGAGGTTCTAAAAAGAATACTCCTTATGCTGCTCAAATGGCTGCTGCAGATTGCAGTAAAGTTGCTTTTGATGCTGGTTTACGTAAGGTAAAAGTTTATGTAAAAGGTCCGGGTGCAGGAAGAGAGAGTGCAATTAGAACAATTGCTGCTACAGGAATTGAAGTTGCAGAGATCATGGATATTACGCCAATGCCGCACAATGGCTGTCGTCCTCCTAAGCGTCGTCGCGTATAATATTAAAATAAAAAATAAACAGCCGGTCTCAAGCCAATAGTTATTGGATCTTGAGATTTGGAGTTGATCATCTATAGGGTTTTCAACTTAAATAATAAACAAAACAAACAATTATTTAAAATGGCAAGGTACACAGGTCCTAAATCAAAGATTGCGCGTAAATTCAGAGAACCAATATTCGGTCCTGATAAAGCGTTAGAAAAAAAGAATTACCCTCCGGGGCAGCACGGTAACACAAAAAAACGTGCAAAACAATCAGAATACGCTATTCAGTTAATGGAAAAGCAAAAAGCTAAGTATACTTATGGTATCTTAGAAAAACAATTTGCTAGAACATTTGATAAAGCAGCACGCTCTCACGGTATTACCGGTGAAGTATTGTTACAATTGATCGAAAGTCGTTTAGATAATGTTGTTTACCGTTTAGGAATTGCTCCTACACGTCGTGCAGCTCGTCAATTAGTTTCTCATGCGCATATTACTGTAAACGGTGGCGTTGTTAATATCGCTTCATTTACTTTAAAGCCGGGAGATATTATTGGAGTTCGTGAAAAATCTCAATCTATGGAAGCTATTACAATCTCTCTTTCAGGAGCTGTAAACAAATTTCCTTGGTTAGATTTTGATAAAAGTTCAATGACAGGTAAATTTATTAATCGTCCTGAGCGTTCTCAGATACCTGAAAACATTAAGGAACAATTAATAGTTGAATTGTACTCTAAATAATAAAATAAATTAAATAACCTATATAAGATTATAATATGGCAATATTAAATTTCGTAAAACCTGACAAGGTTATTATGATTAATTCATCCGAAACTTCAGGACAATTTGAGTTTAGACCGCTTGAGCCTGGTTTTGGTATTACAATAGGTAACTCTTTACGTCGTATTTTATTATCGTCGTTAGAAGGATATGCTGTAACAAGTTTAAGAATCGAAGGTGTTGACCACGAATTTTCTACAATTAAAGGTGTAGTTGAAGATGTAACTGAAATAGTTTTAAACCTTAAACAAGTTAGATTTAAAAAACAATTAGATAACCACGATAACGAAAAAATCACAGTTCACTTTGCAGGAAGTGATAAATTTACTGCTGGTGATATTGGTAAATACGTTAATGGTTTTCAAATATTAAATCCAGATTTAGTTATTTTTAATTGCGATCCTTCTGTTCGTTTAAAAATGGAATTAACTGTTGAGCGGGGCCGTGGTTACGTTCCTGCAGAAGAAAACAAAACTAACAGCGCACCAAACGGAACAATTTTTATTGATTCAATTTACACTCCAATTAAGAATGTAAAATACAATATCGAAAACTACCGTGTTGAGCAAAAAACTGACTACGAACGTTTAATTTTAGATATCGTTACTGATGGTTCAATTCATCCTAAAGATGCTTTAAAAGAAGCGGCTAAGATCTTAATATTCCATTTTATGTTATTTTCTGATGAGAAAATTACTTTAGATGCTGAAGAAAAACGTAATGAGGAAGAATTTGACGAAACAAGCCTTCACATGCGTCAATTATTAAAAACTAAGTTAGTAGACATGGACCTTTCAGTTCGCGCTTTAAATTGCTTAAAAGCAGCTGATGTTGAAACTTTAGGTGAACTAGTTTCTTTCAATAAGAATGACTTATTAAAATTCAGAAATTTTGGTAAGAAATCATTAACTGAATTAGAAGACCTTGTTCAAACTAAAGGTTTACAATTTGGAATGAATGTAGTAAAATATAAATTAGATAAAGATTAATTAATCTAAGAAGTAAGAAATTAGATTTTAGAAGTAAAATCATAAATCTTATATCTTAAATCATAAATTACAATGAGACACGGAGATAAAATAAATAATTTAGGTAGAAAAACCGCTCACCGCCATGCGTTATTAATGAACTTAGCATGTGCTTTGATCGATAACAAGCGTATTTTTACAACATTAGCTAAAGCTAAAGCTTTACGCGTTTATGTTGAGCCACTTATTACAAAAAGCAAAGAAGACACAACTCATAGCCGTCGTGTTGCTTTTTCTTACTTAAAAAGAAAAGAAACTGTTAGCGAATTGTTTAAAGAGGTTGCAAGCAAAGTAGCCAACCGTAATGGTGGTTACACTCGTATCATCAAAACCGGTAACAGACAAGGTGATGCTGCTGAAATGGCAATGATCGAATTAGTAGACTTTAACGAGATATACTCTAATGGTAAATCTGCTGCAGAAGGAACTGCTAAGAAAACTACTCGTAGAAGTAAAGGTGCTAAAAAAGATACAGCTGCTAAAGATAAAACTGCAGAAGCATAATCTTTCACATAATTTTTTAAAAAACCCGTTTGATTTTTTCAAACGGGTTTTTTTATGATTTTAATCATTCTATTGAGAATACTAATAAGATTAATTATTTCAAGATGTATTTTTTATAATTTTACACTCGAAATAATTAATTTAATAATTTAAAAAAAAGCTTATGAAAAAACTATATACACTTTTTTTACTAATCAACTCAGCAATTTATTTTGGGCAATGGACTGCAAGTACAGTTATTCCTGCAAATAGAACACAGCACGGAATGGTAGCTCACCCTAACGGAAATATCTATCTTTTTAATGGCTATACCGGGGCTGGTGCCGAAGTAAATACAATGTACATTTATAATGTTGCAGCAAATACATGGACTACAGGACCAAATTTACCTTTTTCTACAAGAGGTGTTGCTTATTGTCTTGGAACCGATAATAATGTTTATTGTCAAGGAGGAGCTCCAAATACTAACGCTTTTGTTAGATATAACCCAACATTAAACACATGGTCGGCGGTAGCTACATGCACTAGTGGCGCCTGGGAAGGGTCTATGACGAGTTATAATAATAAAATATATTTCGCAGGTGGAGAGCCGTATGAAAGTTTGATGCGTGTTTACAACATAGCAACTGATACATGGACAACCGCTGCAAATATGCCGACCGGAGTTAAGGCGCATAAAATTGTTTCAGGAAATGACGGTTATTTATATGTTTTTGGAGGAGTTAACTCATCTTATGTTGGGGTAAATCCTGTTCAACGTTATAATATTGCAGCAAATACGTGGTCGGTTGTAAATACAATTCCAATTCAAAAAAATCAATTCGGTGCATGCTTAGCACCTGATGGTAGAATATATCTTGTTGCAGGTAAAAATAATGGTTCTAATAACGCTGGACCGTTTTTTAGTGATGTAAATATTTATAATCCTTGCAACAACTCATGGACAACAGGCATTTCTCATCCAACAGCTCACGGTGAATTAGCTGTTGCAAGTACAAGTAATGGTATTTTTGCAATGGGTGGAACAACAGGAACAGGTTTAAATATTAATTATTTTTTACCAGTAACACCGGGTTCATTATCTTATCCTACCATTACCGTTAATCCAACCTCTTTACAACTTTGTGCTAATTCATCTGCAACAATTACCGCAAGTGGTGCCAATACATATACTTGGAGTACAGGTGCCAATAGTAATTCTATAGTAATAACACCTACAGCAAACACAACTTATACTGTTATAGGTACAAGTATCGCAGGTTGCGTAAGCGCATCAGTGGCTGTTAATAACGTTACGTTAAATGCTCTGCCAACAGTTTCTGTAGTTACAAGTAGTAGTTTGATCTGTGCCGGTAATAGCGTTACGCTAACAGCTAATGGTGCAAATACTTATACATGGAGCACTGGATCTAACAGCACTTCAATTGTAATTACTCCAACTGCAAATGCAACTTATACAGTGATAGGAACTAATACTGCTGGTTGTGTTAGTCCAACTGCCGCTGTTAATAACGTAACATTAAACGCATTACCAACACTTTCAGTTGTTACTAGTAACAGCATAATTTGCGCAGGAAGTACAGCAACATTAACTGCTAGCGGAGCTACTACATTTACATGGAGTACTACAGCAAATACTTCGAGTATTGCTGTTACTCCATCGGCTACTGCTTCATACACTGTTAATGGAACAGGGGCTAATGGATGTTCAAACTTAACTACCATTACTCAAAGCGTTAGTTTATGCACAGAAATCGCTTCTAATTCATTAAAACAAAGTTTCGGAGTTAATATATTCCCTAATCCAAGTAGTGGAATTATAACTCTTAATTTCGCTTCTTTATCTGAAAATGTAACTATTGAATTATATAATAGTATTGGTCAGTTAATGATTTCTGAAAAAACAAAAAGTTTAACTTCTACCTTGAATTTTGAAAATGCCGCAAATGGTATTTATACTTTAAGAATTACAGAAGATGGTAAGAATGTATTTAATTCTAAAATAGTGAAACAATAAAATTTAGTATTCAATTATAAAAAAAACCCGCTTCGGTATACGAATCGGGTTTTTTGTTTTTAAGATCGATTTGTCAATATTATTAAATCCTGAAATGTTTTTTTGCCCTCTATTACAAACCTATCATTAGATCTCACTCAATAAAAATCCATCCTTTTTACGAATGCCTTTTTCGGTGCGTTCTAAATTAATGCATTCTGTAATTGGATCATGTTCAAAAAACAAGGTCCAGTTGTTTTCTAATGCTTGTTTTAATATAGCATCTTTTTCTTTTAATGTTTCTAACGGGCGCGTATCGTAACCCATTACATAAGGTATTGGTAAATGCCCAACACTTGGTATAAGATCGGCCATAAATGCCACCGTTGTGTTTTTATATTTAATTAAAGGCAACATCATTGCCTCTGTATGACCATTTACTTCTAAAAAGCTTAGCCCTGGAATTAGTTCTGTATTGCTGTCAATAAAATTTAGTTGTCCACTTTCTTGTATTGGCAAAATGTTTTCTTTCAAAAAACTGGCTTTTTCGCGTGGATTAGGGTTAACGGCCCATTCCCAATGTTTTTTGTTACTGTAGTATTTTGCATTCTTAAATGCAGGTTCCAGTTTTGTTCTGTCGCTATTGTAATTAATGCTTCCTCCGCAATGATCAAAGTGTAAATGCGTCAATACCATATCCGTTATATCATTACTTGTAAAGCCATGTGCGTTCAATGATCTTTCTAATGTATCGTTTCCATGTAAATAATAATAACCAAAAAATTTATCATCTTGTTTATTACCCATGCCATTGTCCACTAAAATTAGTCGGTTACCATCTTCTATCAATAAACAGCGCATTGCCCAACTGCACATATTATTCTCATCGGCAGGGTTTAATTTGTTCCAGATAGTTTTGGGAACTACTCCAAACATTGCCCCTCCATCTAATTTAAAATGCCCGGTATTTATCGTATATAGTTTCATGGTATTAATTTATTTAAGGTTTGAAGTTACACAACTTTGTTATAAAACAAAAAACCCGTTTCAATATAAACTGAAACGGGTTTTTGAAATTCTGATCTAATTAATTAGTGACTAATAATTATTTTCTTAGTTACTTTTTCATTTCCGTTGGTTACTTCAATAAAATAGATACCATCAGCTCTTCCGCTCATGTCTATATTAATTACATTGTTAGTTACATTTTCTAACCTGTCTGATGAGATCTGTTGTCCTAGCGGATTAAGAACTCTTACAATAACATTTTCTTGTTTAGGCAAGGTAAATATTAAACTAAATAATCCATTACTTGGATTTGGCATAACGGCAATATTTGAGCTAAAATTTGTTGTGTTTTCAGCAATACCAACAATTGGCCGGCAGGTTATTTGCGGTAAGATGGCTAACTGCACCTTAGCATTTTTACTGTAGCGTAAGGTCCTCCAATTATTACTGAATTTTAAAACCCAACTACTAGAATCGTTCTTTAAATTAGTTTTAGTGTTGCTAAAAATTTTAACTGAATCTAATAAAGAGTTATAAGGTGTTTGAATAGCGCAAAAGAATCCTGAGCTTGGAATTGGAACCGGTGTTGCAAAGTCGTATCTAAATGGAATAACTTTTGTATTTGTAAATGTATAAGTTGGAGATCCACAAAATTTAATAGTAACGGTTTTATTTGTGCTTGCAGCAATTTTACCTAAACTATCTCCTTTTGATCCGATGAGTGAGTTAGGGCCTGAGCCTACTGTTCCACCATATAGTTTACAAAGAATTTGTGTGCCTAAAGTGGCTGGTGTTGCTTTTGTTCCTAAACTGTCAAATAAAACAATAACGCTGTTTACTTGTGGTAACGGCGTGTCAGTATACGTTGATGAAGGATAGAATTGAGCAAATTCTTTGTCCTTGTAACAATTTGTTCCTGTTAAAAAACCGGCGTAACCATTTTGGCAACCTAAAATTAAGCTATTATTACTAGCTGCATAAGTTTTTAATGTATCTGCGTTTGAGATCATGTTTAGAGTATCGATACAAACTGATGGCTTAGGGCATGTTGTAAGCGGACCAATAACAGTAGAGTAGGTTGAAACATTAACGGTATTAGTTGCAGTTAAGTAAAGTGTATAAGCTGTTAAGCTTCCAAACGTAATTGCCGGCGTAGCCACCGTAGCATTAGGAGAAAATGTTACTGTGTTTGGCGAAGCGCTCCATGCAAAAGTTGGAGATGGGCCACCACTTGATGTGTTGTTTGGAGTAATAGGTTGTCCAACACATGGGTTAGCTATATCAAAGGCTGCAACAGCAGGCCCGTTTGGAGGAGGCGCAACTGAGCATAAGCCATGTGTGCCAAGTAAATTTCTGAATGTACCTTGACTCATTGCTGTTTGAACACGCGTTCTTTGATCGGTTGTGAACATATACATACAAGGATCATCAGAATAATCCATGAAATTCATTGTCATTTCACCATTTGGGCTCGATCCCGGGCCGCATTGATTTGTACCGTAAGGGAAGGTTTTGCAACCGAAATTTGAAGTTTTTGCTGTAGGTGTATCATTACAAAAATCCGTTAAGCAATTTCCATCTCCCCAAGTATGACGTAAGCCAACCCAGTGACCAATTTCGTGCGTTGTTGTACGACCTAAATGATAAGGCGCTGAAACAGATGCAGAACCAATACTTCCAAAATAATTATGTCCCATTACAACACCATCAGTTGTTGCAGTTCCTCCGCCAGTTACACCGGCTAAAGTTGTTCCGGCAGGGAAAGTTGCATAACCTAATAATCCGTTTTGTAATTTCATTACCCACATGTTGCAATATTTTGTAGGATCCCAAATTGTAGCAGGTTTAATAGAACTGTTAATTACACCTGTTGCAAAACCATTTGCAGGAATAGAGGTGATACCCGGGATAGATGTTGCTAAAACTCTATCTATACCCGGCTCGGCTAATGTGCCATTGGTTGGATTTGTAACAGCTAAACAAAATGTTAGGTTACAATTGGCAATTACCGATTGAAACACAGAAGGGCAGTTACCCACATTTACGCCAGTGCCTGCAATATCGGCATTTAAAATATTTATTTGATCAACAACTTGTGCTTGCGAAATATTATCACCAACACCAACAGCTCCACCAGCGTGAATAATGTGCACTACAACCGGAATAGTATAGTTTGGCATTTGTAATTTATTCTTTACAAGGTGCTCTTTGTATTCTGCAACTTTTTTGTTAAACCATTCATCCCATTGTTGCGAAGGTACTTCGGTTCCGCAGGTACGATTAAGAACCTGCGTATTTTGTGCATTTAAAAACGTAAGGCTAAAAAATGCTAAGCCGGAAATAAATATTTTTTTGATCATGTGTGTTTTTTAGATGGCTAAATGTATGAAAATCCAATTGTAAAAAAAAGCAATTCACTCATTTAAAAAGGCATTTAACTCATTTTTCCTCTATAAGTATTTATATTATTTCAAATTTAATAATAGCCAACTGGTAATAAAAAAAGGTGTCTCTAGCAATAGAGGCACCTTTTTCAAAAACGATTTTAACGTTTTAATTTTACAAAAATTACCAAAGAGGTATTATTGTTTTACAATTTTCATTACATCACTTCTGTTATTTGATGAAACCTTAACGTAATAAACGCCATTAGCTAAATTGCTAACATTAAGGTTAATTAAATCATCACTAGTTGAATGGTTTAATACAACACGACCTGTAATATCACTTATTTGAATAGTTTTAGCTAATCCATTTGTTGACTCAATAGTAAATATTCCGGTTGTTGGATTCGGATAAAGCGCTAGTGATAACTGGTTGTTTACATTTGCTTCCAAGCCTGTACAAGCCGTTACAGATTGCGTAAAACTACCCAATCCTGTGCAACCTGCAGCACTTACTCCAAGCACAGTATAACTAGTAGTTGTAGTTGGAGAAATTACACCAGATACCGGAATTGCAGGAAAAAAAGTATAAGAAACTGCACCGCTTGGTGTTACAGTTGCTGATTGACCCGAGCAAAGTAAGCTCGAATTACTTACTGCAGTTATTGTAGGAGATGGGTTTGTATTAACTGTAAAAGCAGTTAATGAATTTAAACAACCTAAAGTTGTATATAATTCAACCCTCGAAATACTTCCTGAGGTTTCAGTCCAAAGATCTTGTGGAGCAGTAGTAGATAAAGGGAATTGCATACCTAAGCGGTTTAATGTTAAAGTATTTGTTCCTAAATTTGCTAAATATGGAGATGCAGCATAAGAATTTACATCATTTCTTACCCCTAAAACACCAATTACCTCACCACTGTAAACAGGAATGTTTACTGCCATAGTGCCTGTACCGGCTACGTTTTGTGCTAAATATAAAACATCAAAAGTGTTTGTTAATGCCGGAAAAACCGGAGGCGTTGCAGGGAACTTTATAATAGCTACGCTTGCATTACCTGCATTGTCTGTAGGAACTCTAACACCTGTAATTACAAACGACGCAGGGGCAGCAAACCAATAACCTCTTACGCTACCCGAAAAAGGAGATGTTTGGGCAGGCAATGTTAAAGATTGATTAGTTGTTGGTGCCAATTGTGCCGCATAATAAACCGTAGGTGCTGTTAAACTAGGGGTTGCATATGTACTGCCTGTTCCAACGGCATTGCCACCAAAAGCATTTGTGTACCATCCGCTTTGCAATGAAGATACGCCTGTTGCTGATAATGTAGCAGAAAAGGGGAATGGCCCGCAAGCTCCGGCAGCACTTATTGTTGTAGCCGGCGGTGTAATACATTGCGCATTTACCGCATTTGAGTTTAATAATAAAGCAGACGTAATTGCTGCAAAAAGTTTAATGTAATTTTTTTTCATATTTATTTTTTTAATTTTAATATATCCAAAGATATAATAATAATGATAATATACATCTGATTTTTCTCATATTATTTAGTGATGTCTATCATCTAGTTTGAACACTAAAAAATATATTTTGAGTTCATCACTTAACAGATCTTAGAAAGGATTGTTAACTCACATCGTAAAATAAATAAAAGATCAACATTTAAAGTTTATTTAATCGTGCAAATTTTAAAAGTAAATTTTTCTTTCCTTCTTTTTCAAATTCAATGGTAGCTTTAGTTTCTGGCCAATTACCTTCTAATAAAACAACTTTACCTTTACCGAATTTTTCGTGTGAAACTAGATCTCCTTCTTGTAATGATCTATTGATAGTTAGATCAATTGGAGTAGAGGAGGAGTTCATGAATTTAGAATTTAAACTGATCAGTTTTTTTGCAGGTGGATTAAAATTTACACCTGTGTTAGAGGAGCCGGACGTGGTGTTTAAATTTTTATTTTTTGATTGATAACCAATTCCTTTTTTATCACTATCATTATAATCTCCTCTAAATTTATCAAAAGTGTTATCACCAAACGGATTAGCATTTTGCTCTTCGGGGTAATCTAAAAACTTACTGTCTATCTCATCAATAAAACGACTAGGCTCGCAATACAAAACATTTCCATAACGGTATCGCATGGTTGCAAAGCTTAGTGTAGCTTGTTTTTCGGCCCGTGTAATGGCAACGTAAAATAATCTTCTTTCTTCTTCTAATTCGCTTCTGCTGTTTATAGCTAATTGCGATGGAAATAAATTTTCTTCTAAACCAACTACATACACATATTTATATTCTAACCCTTTTGATGCATGTATGGTCATTAAACTTACTTTGTCTTTACTTTCATCATCTTTCTCTTTGTCAACATCGGTAAGCAAACTAATTTCCTGCATAAACTCATCCAACGTTTTTAATTTATTGTCGGTTGCTTCGGCAAATAAATTAGTATCATCTTTCTGTAAAGTTTCTTTAATTATTTCATTTAATTCTTCTTCCTGCGGGGTTCTTGGTTGCTCAACAAAATCTTTTATACCGTTTAATAATTCCTGAATATTTTCATATCTACTTACGCCTTCGGGAGTTTTATCTGAATAAAGTTCTTTTACAATACCTGTATTTACTGCAATTTGGTTTCCTAATTCAAAGGCATCTTTATAAGGTAATAATAAGCTGTATGATTTTATTTGCGCAACAAAATCTGCAATTTTAGAAGAGATGCCTGCATTTATGCCTAGGTTAAAATCTTTTAAACTGCAAATAACTGTCCACATGCTTATATCATGTTCTGCAGCGGCAACATTAATTTTATCAATAGTTGTTTGGCCTATACCTCTTGCCGGATAGTTGATGATACGCTTTAAACTTTCGTCGTCGTTATTATTTATGGTTAGTCGGTAATAAGAAAGTACATCTTTAATTTCTTTACGTTGGTAAAAACTAACACCACCGTAAATTTTATAAGGAATGTTTAATCGACGTAAAGCCTCTTCAAATGCTCTAGATTGAGCGTTTGTGCGATACAGAATTACAAAATCGCTATTCATAGCCTGTTCTTGCATTCTGGTTTCAAACAAACTATTTGCTATCTTTTGTCCTTCTTCATTATCGGTACTTGCCTTAATTACTTTTATTTTGGTACCATCTTCATTTTCGGTAAAAACATTTTTTTTGAATTGATCTTTGTTATTTGCAATGATATGATTTGCAGCGCCTACAATGGTTTGCGTGCTGCGATAATTTTGTTCGAGTTTAAATGTTTTAAGATCGGGATAATCTTTTTCGAAGTTTAAAATATTTTGAATATTAGCTCCCCTGAACGAATATATACTTTGCGCGTCATCGCCTACAACACTAATATTTTGGAATCTTGCCGCTAGTTGTTTAATAATAACATACTGCGAGAAGTTAGTATCCTGATACTCATCCACTAAAATATATCTGAATTTGTTTTGATATTTCAATAGCACATCCGGAAAATCTCGCAGCAAAACATTGGTTTGATAAAGAAGATCATCAAAATCCATTGCACCGGCTTTAAAATTTCTTTTCTGATAGTTCAAATAGATCTGGCCAAGCATAGGTTTTCTACTGCTTTGATCTTCTGCCTGAGTTATTGGATTGTTTATATAAGCTGCGGCAGAAATTAATTTATTTTTAGCATCACTTATTCTATTTAAGACTAAAGATGGTTTGTAAACTTTATCATCTAAATTAAGTTGTTTTAAAATTTCTTTTATTACGCCTTTACTATCATCTGTATCATAAATGGTAAAGTTTGGAGGATAGCCTAATTTTTCGGCCTCAATACGCAATATTTTTGCGAAGATACTGTGAAAAGTTCCCATCCAAAGGTTTTTCGCCTCCTTTTCCCCAACAATTTTTGCGATACGCGCTTTCATTTCGCGCGCAGCTTTATTAGTAAATGTTAACGCTAATATGTTAAAAGCATCAACACCTTTTTCCATGATATGTGCAATGCGATAAGTAAGAACTCTTGTTTTTCCTGACCCTGCGCCGGCAATTATCATTACCGGTCCATCGGTATTTATTGTTGCTGCGCGCTGAGCAGGATTAAGTTCGTCTAAGAAGTGATCCATCTTGCAAAATTGATAAACTTTTTTAGTTGTTTCAATTATGATTTTTAGAAGATTTAAACAAAGTTAGTTTACTCGCCAAATAGTCTCATTCACTAAATAATTTAGTCGCTTTAAATCTTTGCTCAAATAAGGTGTTTTAATTAGTTTACATTTATAAAAACTTTTGTACACATGAAAAAAGCCTTTTTAAGTTTATTCGCCTTTATATTATTTAGCCCTATGGTTTTTGGACAAGCTCCAAATTGTCCAAGTAATTCTATTTTTATTCATAGTGGAAGTCAAATTTGGCAACAATCCGTAAATCCTCTTGGGCCTGCGGCTACGATGGTTTTGGGTACTATGCCGGCGGGCTCTGGTGGTTTAGCAGTTGGACCGGCTTTTGGTTTTCCTGCGCCTAATCCCACCTGGTGGACAACTTCCGGAGGAAATTTCTGGTATTTAAACAATACAAATACTTGGTCTAATTCTGGTCATAGCACCTCTAACGGTGCTGCCGTTAATATTGGCGGTGGCGGCGGTTTTATTTACAATTTAGTTGGTGGAAGTGGTCAGGTTTATCGTTATAATGGAACCGGTGCTGCAGTATTATTAGTTACAATAGGAACTTTTGGTGGTGGCGGTCCTTATGATATGGTTGTTGATGGCAATGGAAATTTTTATATTTTAAAAACGAATGGTCCACAGGTAATGCAGGTGTATAACTCTTCTGGCGTATTAATTTGTAGTTACAATTTAGTGAATGCTCCCATCGCATCTGCCGGTGGTGGTTTTGCGATCGTAAATAATAAGGTTTACTATACAAATTCAGGAGCGCACCAAGGAAATATAATTCCGGGTAATTCTACGATCACCTTTACACCAACAACTCTTATGGGTGGTGGCGATTGGGCAAATTGTACATTACCGGTTCCAACTAGTACTATTTTAGCACCACAAGGTGGAACATTAACTTGTACCCTTCCATCTTTACAACTAATAGCTCAAATAAATCCTAATGGCGCAGTAGGCATGTTAAACGGGCCGCCTGCTTCAACTTTAAATGTTTGTACTTACACTTGGTCTGGTCCAGGTATTATTGCAGGGCAATTCACACCAACAATTACAGTAAATCAGCCCGGTGTTTATTCTTACACCACTTGCACTGGCAGTTGCCCTTCCTATTCTTTAAATAATTCTTACACGGTTTATGGTCAAACCTCGGCACTTAATCCAACTATTACAGCGCCAACCTGTATGTCCGGTAATGCAGTATTATCGGTTCTTCCAAACACCGCTACCAATACTATATTATGGTCGGGTCCGGGTATAACATCCGGACAAGGCACCGCAACCATAAATATTAATTCGCCCGGCTTATATACAGTTAGTATTAGCAGTCCGAGTAGTTCTTGTGCGGGTAGCGCAAGTGTTAACATTGCAGCAAATCCAACATTGGCGTTGGTTTATAGTAGCAATACAGTTTGCGCTCAAAACATCAACAATTCAGCAAACACAATTACAGTAACACCTTCAGGTGCTTCAAATTACACGTTATTAACGAGTAGTAATTATTCTACCACAACGCCAAACGGACCAACCATGGTTTTAACGCCAATTGCCCCATTTTCAAGTAATGCAGCAATAGCATCAAGTACCTTAATAGGATCTAATGGTGTTTGCTCTCAAACAATTACCTCCAACTTTTCAATCTTACCAAACCCAACAATAATTATTGCAACAACAGCAACCGCTATTTGTCAAGGTCAAAATTTCACCTTTAATGCTTCAGGAGCAGGCTCTTATGTTTGGTCACCGGGTACCGGTTTAAATACAACATCCGGTAGTGCGGTTATTGCAAACCCAAATGTAACCACCGTGTATTCAGTTATCGGTTCAAGTGTAGGATGTAATAGCCCAACGCAAACAGCAACTTTAACTGTAAATCCAAACCCAACAATTACGGTATCTCCATTAAACAATACCATTTGTGTTGGGGGAAATTTAAATTTAACGGCTAATGGAGCAACCACTTATAATTGGGCGCCTAACAATGGTTTAAATACAACAGTTGGATCGGTAGTTAGTGCTAGTCCAAATTCTACTACCACTTATACTGTAGTTGGAACGTTAAACTCTTGCACTTCATCCGCAGTTTATCAAGTGTCGGTAATTGTTGTGCCAAATCTTTTAACTTCAATTTCAAATGGTACAATTTGCGCGGGTAACACAACAAATTTAAATGTAAATGGTGCAAGTGGCTATAACTGGTCGCCTACAAGCGGCTTAAGTTCGGCTACAGGAGCTTTTGTTACCGCTTCTCCCGGAGTAAGCACTACCTATACTGTTACTGGTTTTAATGGAGTATGTACAGCATCTGCAAGTATTCCTGTTCAAGTAGTGCCGGTTCCAAATTTAACTATAAGTTCTCCTGAGTATCAGATTTGTTATGGTAAATCAACTTCGATGTCTGCTTCCGGAGCGCAAAATTTTGTTTGGTCACCAGCATCCGGATTGTCAAACACAACCGGTTCTATGGTAATAGCATCGCCTACAGCTAATGTTAATTATACTGTTTTAGGTTTTAATCAAGGAGGCACCGTTACCTGTTCTCAGGTAATGAGTTATTCTGTAATTGTTGTTCCAATTGCTCAGGCTTCTGTTTCAAATAGCGTGGCAATTTGTGAAGGTGCAAAAATAACTTTAAGCGCAAGTGGTGGTAATACAATTGTTTGGACGCCAACTGTAGGTTTAAATGTTGGAACAGGTTCGGGAGTTGTTGCTAGCCCAAGTGTTTCAACAGAATATACTGTTGATGTGTCTTACAATAGTTTTTGCGGAGCACAAAAAACAGTTTTTGTAAAAGTTAATCCAAACCCAACTGTAGTTGCCGGAAGAGACACTATTTTAAATTTAGAACAGGCTAAATTTATAAATGCTACCGGAACAGGAACCTTAACTTGGATAGATGGTTCAGCAATCATGTGCCGTGATTGCCCTACCAGTCAGGTTTTTCCAACAGCAACCGGTTGTTATGTTGTGGAGGCTTTAAATGAGTTTGGATGTAAAGCTACAGATGAAATGTGTATAGAAGTTACCACTGAGTTTGGTGTTTATGTTCCAAATGCCTTTTCGCCAAACGGCGATGGTGTTAATGATGAGTTCTTAATTTCGGGCTTTAACATTACTGATATTTCGATGGATATATTCAATCGTTGGGGTGAAAAATTATTCTCCTCAAAAGATATTACCCAAGGCTGGAAGGGTACCTTTAAAAGCCAACCATGCGAAGTTGCGGTTTATGTATATAAGATTACTTACAAAGGTTTAGACGGAAAAAAATATGATAAAACCGGCCATGTTACCTTAAACAGATAAATATTACGTTTTGTGTTAGTGAGTTAAGGGTGTGGGTTTGTTTTCCCACACCTTTTTCATTTTTAAAAGCCAAATTAAAAATCAAAAATCGGATGTTAAAAACATTCTTTTTCTATTAATGTTTGCTTTTTTTATAACCTTAACTTTATTGGGATGAACAAAAGTTTTATTTTCCTAATATCAGTTTTACTTTTTACTGCATTTTCTTTTCAAAATCCTCCTAAAACAAAAAAAGACCCCGATTTTTTAAGTTTACAAAACAAATGGGTCGATTCTGTTTTTAATACACTTACACCTAACCAGCGTTTGGGACAGCTATTTATGGTTGCTGCCTATAGTAACAAAGACCTAAAACACGCTAAAGAAATAAAGGACCTGGTTGTTGATTACAACATTGGTGGTTTGATCTGGATGCAAGGCGGACCAGTTAAGCAAGGCAAGTTAGCCAACTATTACCAGAGTGTAGCAAAAACGCCATTGTTATATAGTATTGATGGCGAATGGGGATTAGCCATGCGTTTAGACAGTACTATAAGGTATCCAAAACAAATGACCTTAGGCGCTATTCAAAACGATTCACTTATTTATTACATGGGAAGGCAAATAGCAAAAGAATGTAAACGCCTTGGTATTCATGTAAATTTTGCGCCTGTGGCCGATGTAAATAACAACCCTTTAAATCCTGTGATTGGCATGCGTAGTTTTGGCGAGAATAAATATAAGGTGGCACAAAAAGCATACATGTATATGCAAGGTATGCAGGATGAGAATGTAATGGCAAACGGAAAACATTTTCCGGGACATGGTGATACGGATAGCGATTCGCATAAAACATTGCCTTACATAGGGCATTCTAAAGAACGTCTTGATTCTTTGGAGTTATATCCTTTTCAATATTTGTTCGACAGAGGTTTGGCCAGTATTATGGTGGCACATTTAAGTATCCCAAGTTTAGATACTACAAAAAACTTGGCTTCTACTTTATCACCAAATGTGGTTAACGACTTATTAAAAAACAAAATGGGTTTTAAAGGTTTAGTGTTTACCGACGCTTTAAATATGAAAGGTGTAGCTAAATTTTACGACCCCGGAATTGTAGATTTGAAGGCGCTTTTAGCGGGTAACGATGTTTTATTGTTCAGCGAAAATGTACCAAAAGCAATTGAAGAAATTAATAAAGCAGTAGCTGAAGGAAAAATAAGTCAAGCTGAAATTGATGTGCGTTGCAAAAAAATATTACAAGCAAAATACTGGTGTGGTTTAAATGTTAAGCCTGAAATTGTTACGCGTCATTTATACAAAGAGTTAAATACAAAAGAAGGAGAAGATATTAATTACAAATTAGCCGAAGCCTCAATTACATTATTAAAGAACGACAATAATTTTTTACCCTTAAAAAAATTAGATAGTTTAAAAATTGTTGAAGTGTCGTTTGGTGTGGAAGAAGAAAACTCATTGTACACAACCATAAAAAATTATGCTTATGCAGAGCATGTTGGTTTAACGCATGACGCTAAACCCGAAGCAATTAATGCTGCCTTTGAAAAAATAAACAACGCTGATGTTGCAATTTTGCAATTAAATAAAGCCACTAATAAGGCTGATAATAATTATGGTATCGGCAACAGAACTTTGCGTTTAATGGATTCTATAGCTAAGTTAAAGCCAAGCGTTTTAGTTGTTATGGCTAATCCTTATTTGTTCAATAAGATCTCTTCTGTTTCAAATTTCAGATCTGTTATTTTGGGTTATGAATATTTACCTACCTTGTTAAAAGCAAGTGCAAATGCTATTTTAGGCTTTAGTAAGGTTAATGGTAAATTACCTGTAACAACAACGCTTTTTAAGGCTGAAACAGGTTTAACCTTAGAGGCTTCTTTTTTGCCAAAACAAAAATCGATCAAAGAAAATTTTAAAAAAAAAAAATTCGGCGCCATAGATAGTATTGCACTTTATGGTATCGAAGAAAAAGCTTATCCCGGATGTCAGATCGTTGCCTTTAAAAACGGCGAACTTATTTACCAAAAAGCGTTTGGAAATTTTACATACAATCACGATTCTAAATTAGTAGATAATGGTACCATCTATGATCTTGCTAGTGTTACAAAGATCGTAAGCTCTTCACTGGCGCTTATGAAATTAGAATCAGAAAAACTGTTTGATTATAAAAAAACACTGGGTTATTATTTACCCGAATTACAAGGTACCGATAAAGAAAATTTAGTGATAGAGGATGTGCTTACGCATCAGGCCGGTCTTCAGGCTTGGATACCTTTTTATTTAAGGACCCTCAAAAAAAATTCAGATTACAAACCGGGTTTTTATAATAAAAAAGCTACCGAATTATTTCCAACGCGCGTTGCCAGAAATTTATATGTAGTAAAAGGCTTTAACGATTCTATTTATAAACGCATCATTAATTCAAAGCTCGAAAACCCGGGCAAGTATTTGTACAGCGACTTAGGTTATTATTTTATCCAGCAAATTATAGAGCGACAAACACAAAAAAAATTAGATGAATACGTTAGCGATATTTATTTTAAAGTTGGCGTAGAGTTAACCTATCAACCACTAAAAAAATATTCTATCAATCAAATTGCACCAACCGAAAATGATTCAAAATTTAGAAAACAGATCGTGCAAGGTTTTGTACATGATCCGGGCGCTGCATTATTAGGTGGCGTTGCAGGGCATGCGGGTTTATTTGGCAATGCACTAGATCTTGCAAAATTAATGCAGATGTATTTAAATAAAGGAGAGTTAAATGGTTTACGAATACTCGATAGCAATGTAGTTAAAGATTTTACTTCTTGCCATTTTTGCCCAACTAACCGTCGCGGACTTTGTTTTGAGAAGCCCGAACCGGATGATAAAAAAGAAAGTCCTGTTACGTCAGAGTGCAGTCCCGAAAGCTTTGGTCACAGCGGCTTTACCGGCACCTTTGCTTGGGCCGATCCTAAAAACGGCTTGGTGTATGTGTTTTTAAGTAATCGTGTTTATCCGGATGTGGATCCAAATAAATTAGCCAAATTAGGTATACGAGGTAAAATACATAAAGCTTTTTACGAGGCATTAAAAAATTAAATTTTAAATTTATACCAATTGAAACTATTAATTCTAACACAATATTTTCCGCCAGAGGTTGGCGCCCCTCAAAACAGACTGTTTGAGCTGGCTGTGCGTTTGCAAAAATTAGGCGTTGATATTACCGTTTTAACCGCCATGCCCAATTATCCTCAAATGGATATCTATGAAGGGTATAAGGATAAAACATATGTTTACGAAGTAATAGAAGGACTAAAAGTTCATCGTTCCTCTATTTATGTTTCTAAAAGTAAATCTATCATTAACCGTTTACGTAATTATTTTTCGTTTGTTATTTCAAGTGCAAGGGTAGGTAAGGCCAAATTAGAGAACTTTGATTTTTTATTGTGCGAATCGCCGCCTTTATTTTTAGGTTATAGCGCCATGCGTTTGGCTAAACAAAAAAAAGCCAAATTAATTTTTAACGTAAGCGATCTTTGGCCAGAAAGTGCAGAGAAATTAGGAGTGGTTAATAATAAATTCCTTTTAAAATTAGCCTATAATTTAGAAGAGAAATTATACAAACGCTCATGCCTAGTTACTGGACAAACACAAGGCATTTGCCATAATATTAATGAGCGTTTTCCTGCAGTAAAAACATATTGGTTACCTAATGGGGTAGACTTAGGTTATTACAATCCTTCAAAAATTGAACCCGGTATTTGGCGCGAAAAAAATAATTTCGCAAAAGAGGATGTTATACTATTGTATGCAGGCATTATTGGCATTGCTCAAGGCTTAGAAGTTATTTTAAACTCGGCCAAAAACTTTATAAATACACCAAACATTAAATTTGTTTTTATTGGCAGCGGACCTGAAAAAGATAAGCTTTTGCAATTAAAAGCAGAACAAAATTTAACTAATGTGTTTTTTTTAGACGCTATTTCAAAAAAAGAAATGCCTTCGGTTTTGCGGTCGGTTAATGCTGCAATTATTCCTTTACGAAAGTTGGATCTTTTTTTAGGCGCCATACCTTCTAAGATATTTGAAAATCTGGCTATGGAAGTGCCGGTTTTATTGGGCGTAAACGGCGAGGCGCGTCAGTTATTTATTGATAAAGGTAACGCAGGCCTCTATTTTGAACCTGAGAACTCTGAGGCGCTTACCGCTGCTATTTTAAAATTAATTAAAGATAAAGAAATGGCTTTGCAACTTGGCAGGAACGGACGACATTTTGTAAATGAATATTTTAACAGAGAGAACATAGCACAAAATTTCTTCAAAAAATTAAATAGCTTATAGTTATATATAGTTGTTGGTAATTTTTTACCCCAGTTTTTAATTGAATTTATAACTTAGGCTTAATAAAACATTTGTAATAAATGAATTTAACCATAAAACAACGACTCTTTTATTTCTTCCCGGTATTGTTTTGCTTTTGCTTGCCTTTTGGCTCTCTAGTTCTATCGGGTTTAGTGGTTTTGTGGACAGTAACCTCTTTTTTTAATATAGATAAAGAACAATTAAAGAAAGGATTAAGCAATAAAAATTTTTGGTGGATCGTTTCTTTTTTTCTTTTGACAGCGCTTAGTGCTTTATTTTCTGGTAATAAAAGCGAAGGTGGGTTTAGTGTTGAAGTAAAAATGAGTTTTTTATTACTGCCTTTTTTCTTTTTTTGTTTTAAATGGCCAATTCAGATCATAAAACGTTGTTTGGTGTCATTTGTGTCGGGCTGTTTTTTTGCTTGTTTGGTGCTAATTATAAGAGCTTTTTATTACGCTTCAACCGGACATGCCGAGTACTTTTTTTACACTTATTTTTCCGACTTTATTCACGCATCGTATTTTGCCATGTATTTAATTATGGCTATTGCTATAATTGTTTTGCTGTATCCTAATTGGTTTAAAGAGCAAAAAAATGTAAGTTATTCTTCTTATTTTTTTATTCTGGTTTTTATGATCACTGTTTTTTTATGTTCATCAAAATTGGGCATCATCAGTTTTTTTATTTCAATGCCCTTATTGGTTCTATATAAGAACAGTTCTTTATTAAATACTAAGCGAGTGAGTATTTTAATTGTGGCAATTTTGGTTTTCGGTTTTGCCTCTTATAAACTGGCACCCCAGGCTTTTAACCGATTAACTTCATTAACAACAATTTCAGCCACTCATTCAGACAAAACATCTTCAGAAAGCACAACGGTAAGGATATTGATCTGGGAACAATGTGTGCAAATTATTAAAGAAAACTTTTGGTTGGGTACCGGTGTTGGCGATGCTAATGATGCGCTTTATAATTCTTATAAGGAAAATGGATTAACCGGCGCATATGATCACAAATTTAACGCACACAACCAATACTTTCAAACATTTATAGGTTTGGGTATTGTTGGCTTTTTAATTTTAATTGTGCTCACTTTTGGTTACTTAATTAAGGGTATTGTAAAAAAACACTTTTTATTGTTTTTATTTTCTTTATTAATAGTGCTTAATTTTTTTGTAGAAAGTATGTTGCAAACATCTGCGGGTGTTTTGTTCTTCACCTTTTTCTTTTGTTTGTATAATTTAGTAAATGAGGACGAATTGCTCCATGAAAAATAAACTCATAGTTTTTTTTCTTTTTTTTGTTACTTGTTTTTTTAGTCAGGAAGTAGATTATCATTGGCCAATCGATTCGCCGCGTGTTCTTACCGGTAATTATGGCGAACTACGTCCAAATCATTTTCACTCAGGTATAGATTTTTCCACTAAAGGTTTGGTTAATTTGCCGGTTTATAGTGTAGATAACGGTTATGTTTCTCGTATTAAAATAAGTTCGGGCGGGTTTGGCAAATGTATTTATGTTAAGCATGCAAACGGTAAAGTTAGTGTGTATGCGCACTTAAATACTTTAAACCCGGTACTTTCCGAAATTGTAAAAAAAGAACAGTATGCCAAACAGAATTACGAAATAGAAATTTTCCCAAGATCAACAAACGCTATTCTTAAAAAGGGAGATCTTATTGGCCTATCCGGAAACTCAGGTAATTCAACCGGGCCGCATTTGCATTTTGAATTGCGCGATGAGAAAACTGAAATGCCTTTAAACCCTATACAATTCTTTCAAATTACCGATAGCGTATTGCCAAGCATACAACACATTGCCTTTTATAATTTAGCCGATACCAGTTCGCCTAAATACTTAAATTCTTTTCCTATAAAAAAATTAAAAAATGATAGTTTGGTAATAACTAAAGATTCTATCATTTTAAAGAACTCTATTTTAGGTTTAGCTTTTTCGGCTTTCGACCAGTTTGTGCCAAAAGGTAATCCAAATAATGTTTACAGTGCTAATGTTTTTTTTGATGGCAGGTTGATATATTCTCATTCTTTAGACGGTGTAAGCTTTGCCGATGCACGTTTTGTGAATGAGTTTAGCGAAACCATAGAGAAATCTAAAACGGAAAAGATCACATTTCAGAAATGTTTTTTACCAACCCTTTATCCAAAAGGTCTTTACGATAATTGTTTTAATAAAGGACGGATAATTTTATTCGATACTAATTATCATTCTATAAAACTGGTGGTGTTTGATGAGAATGCTAACGAACGCGCAGTTAAGTTCAGTTTTAAAACCCGCAAGTTTAATTATTACGCGCCGCCATCAATAAAAAGCGATGTGGTAGTTAACTGCACAAAAGATTTTATGATCAGAAAAAACAAATTACAAATTTATATTCCGGCCAACACGCTTTATTATTCTACCGGCTTAATATTTGAGAATACGATTGAAACTACCGGAAAACTAATTATTTTACCTACAGAGGCTAACCTTAAATCAACCTCTATTGTTGGTTTTGAAGTGCCTAAGAAATATTTAAGGAATAAAAGCAAACTCATTTTAAAAAGTGGAAGCTCTACATTTAACCCAATTGTAAATAAAGATTCTGTTTTTTATTCGGTGCGTAATTTTGG
>JBEIEI010000005.1:0-37242 GCA_040382975.1 Flavobacteriales bacterium | reverse complement strand
TTCTATGCCGGCAGTTGCAATTAAAATAGCATCGTAACCACCTTCTCTTAATTTATTAATACGTGTTGGCACATTGCCGCGGAGGTCTTTCACTTGCACATCGGGTCTGAAGGCTAACAACTGAGATTTTCTTCTTGCCGAAGAGGTTCCAACTATGGCATTTTTCTTTAAACCAAATTTTAGTTTATCATCTGCAGCTTTATCATTTATAATTAAAATATCCGATGGATCTTCACGTTTTGAAACACCGGCGATCATTAAACCATCCGGACTAACCGTTGGCAGGTCTTTATGGGAGTGCACGGCAAGGTCAATGGTTTTATTTAAAAGGGATTCTTCCAATTCTTTGGTAAAAAAACCTTTACCTTCTAATTTATCAAAACTTGTTTCGTATTGTTGCGAGCGGTCGCCGGCAGTTGAAATAATTTTAATTTCAACTTCGTTACCTTTTTCTTCCAATAGATCTTTGGTGTAATTAGCTTGCCATAAGGCTAGATCGCTTCCGCGTGTACCTATAATTATTTTACGTTTCACGGCTCAAAGATAAAAATTTAAACCTAAAATTGAATAAAGAAAATTACTACCCGAAAAAGATTTTTTGGACTAATCCCTGGGATTCAACAACACCTCTTTAGCAGTTTTAATGGCTACTGCATTGTATTTTTTTTCTACGTACGAAAGCACTTTTTCTAAAACCTCTTTACTGTTAGAGTCTAGTAAATTAATTTCTTTGGCAAACACTTCGTTTACGGCTAAGTCCTTAATGGCTTTTACCTGGCGCGGTACTTCACCAAAGGCTAATTCAATACGGCGCTCTTTATGCAACCATTTAAATTGCTCGGTTTTATTTTTAATAATTTGCTCGCATTTATCAATTTCGTTTTTGCGTAATTGTAAATTGGCTTCGGCTCGCGCCTTTAACGAGTTAATATCTATATAGGTTACGTGTTTGTTTTTGGCAACGTTTTCTTCAACGTTAGCAGGTATTGCCAAGTCAATAATTACTTTTTTCGAAGTTTCGATGCCATTCAATTGCGCAAAGATCTCTGCGGTAATTAACGGCTCGCTGCTTGCCGTACAAACGATCAAAACATCAAACCCTTCTTTAAAAGTTGCTAATGTTTTTAACTCAAAGGCTTTTCCGTTAAGCAATTTAGCCAGCTTTTCGCCATTTGCTAACGAGCGGTTAAACACTTTAAAATTGGCAAACTTATGTTTTTGTAAATAACTTGCTAAAATGGTATTGGTTTCGCCACTGCCCACAAATAAAATACGCGCATCATTTTTAATACCCAGATCTCTTAATTGTCTGTAAGCTAATGATGCTATAGACACTGGGTTTTTAGCAATATCGGTATTTGTATAAATATCTTTTGCGGTCTCAATAGTTTGTTTGGTTAACAAACGAATAAAATCGCCGGTTAATCCTAACAGATTACAAAAATCGTAAGCTTTTCTAACTTGTGTAATAATTTCACGCTCGCCAACAACTAGTGAGTCTAGCGAGGAGGCTACTTTTAAAATGTGTTCAACAGCTTCATCACTAACATATACCTCTGCGTTTTCTGATAGTGTAGTTGCTTCTACATTATTTAAACGGCTGTTTAAAAAAAGAATAAGTTCTTTTATAAAAACAGGATTTATTTCTTGCTGAGCACTAATAAATAATTCAACGCGATTACAAGTACTTAAAAATAAAAATTCATCAAACCCAAAGTTTAATTTTACTGCGCCTAAAACGGTACTTTGCTCGTCTTGGTTCAAGTGCAATTTTCCTATCAGGTCGAAAGGAAGGTTTTTGTGGGTAAAAGCTATTATTTTAAAAGAGTCCAATTGTACCGCAAAGATGGTATATTATTGGCTTTTATTTGTCATAAAATTGTCATCTGCAAGGCAATTTACATGACAAATGTCACTATTAGTCGTCTGTTGGGTCGGGCGCAGTGGTCGGTTTAGCTTTTTTTGCTTTTATTTTACTAGGCCACAATACGTTAATTAATTCATTGTGAACCGAGATCATACTTTTACTAATGCCATTAATAATGGTAACGTTTTCGTTCGAAGCGTTTTTCCAGGTTCTTTTTACTTCTTCATGGCTACCATCGCTTAATAAAAGGTAAAACTTTATTAATTTTCCGTTTCTAACTTCAGCTTTTCCATTATGGCAGGTTGCTTTAGCGCCCTGGCGAACAGTAACGATCACATCTTCGTAAACACCATCTTTTACATCTTCTGCGCCTCTGTCTTCAAATTTTGCAGCCCATTTGTTATAACAATTTAATTCTATCGTTTTATCTTGAGAAAAAGATGTTAATGTTAAAAACAAAGAAGCGGCTAGTAGTAATTTTTTCATTTTTAGATAATATTT
This sequence comes from Flavobacteriales bacterium, assembly GCA_040382975.1. Classification (GTDB taxonomy): domain Bacteria; phylum Bacteroidota; class Bacteroidia; order B-17B0; family Aurantibacillaceae; genus Aurantibacillus. The sequence goes on along the minus strand of JBEIEI010000005.1, from coordinate 34,874 downwards.
AATCAAACCTACAAAAAAAATTAAAAATTCAAAAATTAATGTTGCCCTTGTTTAAATTTTGACTGAAAATTTAGATTTGCACTTTAAGAAAATTGGTTAACTTGCATGTATGTTGGTTAAAACGTTTGGGTATGCAGTGCAAGGCATAAGTGCTACCAAAGTTACGGTTGAGGTGAGTGTGGCAACAGGCATTAATTTTTATTTGGTTGGATTGCCCGATAGTGCTGTTAAAGAGAGTCAGCAGCGTATTGATACGGCATTAAAACAACATGGTTACAAAATACCCGGCAAACAAATTACGGTTAACATGGCTCCGGCCGATATCCGCAAGGAAGGCTCTGCCTACGATCTAACCATTGCGGTTGGTATTTTAGCGGCGAGCGAACAAATTCTTTCAGATACAATAGCAGATTACGTTATAATGGGCGAATTGGCCCTGGATGGGGAAATACGTCCTATTAAAGGCGCTTTACCTATTGCCATACAGGCAAAAAAAGAGGGTTTTAAAGGCGTGATCTTACCGGAGATAAATTCCGGTGAGGCTGCGGTTGTGGATGGTTTGGAGGTATTATATGCCAATAATATAAAACAGGTTATTGATTTTTTTAATAACGGCGAGGCTTTGCCTAAGGCAAAAATAGACCTTAACACTGCTTTTTTAAATCAAATAGAAAATATTGAGTTTGATTTTTCGGATGTAAAAGGGCAGGAAAACATTAAACGTGCTTTAGAAATTGCTGCGGCCGGCGGACATAATGCCATACTCATTGGACCTCCCGGAGCCGGAAAAACAATGTTGAGTAAGCGTTTGCCAAGTATTTTGCCGCCGCTTACAATTAACGAAGCTTTAGAAACCACAAAAATTCACAGTGTTGCCGGTAAAACGGGCAAAGGCGGTAAAGGATTAGTTACTCAGCGTCCGTTTCGCAGTCCGCATCATACAATAAGTGATGTGGCTTTAGTAGGCGGAGGAAATAATCCGCAACCCGGCGAAATAAGTTTAGCGCACAATGGTGTTTTATTTTTAGATGAGTTACCTGAGTTTAAAAGAACAGTGCTTGAGGTAATGCGCCAACCGTTAGAAGACAGAGTTGTAAATATCAGTCGTGCAAAATTTAGTGTAGATTACCCTGCGAGTTTTATGTTGATAGCGAGCATGAATCCTTGTCCCTGCGGTTATTACAATCATCCCGAAAAAGAATGTGTTTGCGCACCCGGAATAGTGCAAAAATATTTAAATAAAATTAGCGGCCCTTTATTAGACAGAATAGATCTGCATATTGAAGTAACGCCGGTACCGTTTAGCGAGTTAAGCAAACAAACTATAACCGAGTCCAGCAAAAGTATTAGAGATAGAGTTATTGCCGCAAGATTAATACAAAGTGAGCGCTTTGCGGAAGATGAGAACGTGCATTGTAATGCACAAATGCGCACTAAGGATCTTAAAACGTATTGTGAGTTAAATGAAACGGGAAATGCATTGTTAAAAAACGCTATGGAGCGCTTGGGCTTAAGTGCACGCGCTTACGATAGAATTTTAAAAGTGGCGCGCACCATTGCAGATTTGGATAATTCAAATAGTATTGCAACGAACCACATCGCTGAGGCGATCCAATATAGAAGCCTCGACAGAGATGGTTGGGCAGGATAAAAATTTATGAAGATGAAACTAAAACATATTTATTTTGCTTTGCTATTGTTGCCGTTGTTATTTAAGGCAGAGGTTGATCCAAATTTATTTTTGGAAAAATTCCATAAAGCGGATCTGAAAAACAAAGTGCGTTTGGTTGCATCTGTTCCCTATACGGATATAAAAGTAATTTATCCGCAAATTAAAGACACTTTAGCTCGATTAAAAAGTCTTGTTTACATGCGTTCTCAAAGTAAAGAGGCTAAATTTTTGTTTGATAAGATAGAAGCAGATATTGAATTAAATAATGAAAATTATACCAAAGCCATTTTTATTTTAGAGAACGGACTTAGAAAGCATGCTACAAATGTTCAGGATTCTTTGATCTGTTATTCGATGTTAAAAAACGCCTTCATTAAAATACGCGACATCAATAAAGCATTTGAGATGCATCATTTAATGGAATTGAAGTGGAGCAGAAAAAGCGATTCAGTAGACATTGAATTAGGTCGTCCAAAAAGCACCTTGTTTAATATGCTTGGCTTAACCGAGCAGGCAATAACAGAGCGCAGAAAAGAAGGAGAGGGCTACGTTTGGAAAAACGATACTGATAAGTTCATTAATATGTATAACGACATTGGCGTTTTTTTTAATGCTAAAAAGAAGTCTGATAGTGCCCAGGTTTATTTTTTAAAAGCAAAAAATTTATTGTTGCATAAAAAAGTAAGCAAAGAGAAGGAACCCTTTCATAAATTTTTCCTATCGTTAATTGACGGAAATTTAGCCTTAAGTTATTTTAATGAAGGAAACGTTGTAGAAGCTATTCCGCTCCTAAAAATAGACGTGTATTATAGTTTAAAGCTTAATAATTATGAAAGTGCCTTTAACAGTTACAACCTGTTAACTCAGTGTTACATCAAGTTAAACCAAAATAAATTAGCAAAAAACTATTTAGATTCTGCTCATTTTCTAATAAATGAAAAAGTAAAAGGAATTGCCCCAAAACTAAGATTTTTACTTACCTCGGCTAATTATTTTAATTCGATCAATGATTTTACTAGATCAAACGAAAACTATAAACAGTATTTGGCCATCAACGATAGTTTTCAAATTCTTGAAAAAGAACGTCAAATAAAAAATCAAAGTGTTGCAATAAGTTTAGAGCAATCTGAGATAGAATTGAATGAAAAAGATAAATTGTTAGAGCAAAATAAATTGGATGAAGCAAAACAAAAAACCTTTAGGGCTTATTTGCTGGCCGGTATTATTATTCTTTTGGCAATCATATTATTTTTGATATTAAACAATCATTATTCTAAAAAACGCGAGGATCAATTGTATTTAAAGAATAAACAAATTAGCACACAAAACGAATTGATAGAACAGGCTTTAAAAGAAAAGGAAGCGCTTATTAAAGAAATTCATCACCGTGTAAAAAATAATTTGCAAATCGTTTCAAGCATGCTAAGCTTGCAAATGAGCAAAATTTCGGATAAAAACATACAAACAATTTTGCGGGATGCTCAGCAACGGATCAATTCCATTTCATTAACGCATCAAATGCTTTATCAAAAAGATAATATTACATCAATTAGTTTGGGAGATTATGTTGAAAATCTGACGGGTCAAATAGAAAAAACTATTTTTTCGGGGGATATTAAATTAACTACTAAAATAGATTCGCGCGAAAGAAAAATTAATATTGATTCTGCTGTGCCACTTGGTTTATTAATCAACGAAATTCTTACAAATGCCTATAAGCACGCTTTTTCGGCAAACGAGAAAGGCAACGTTTCTGTATCACTTTTAGATAATACAGAAGAGTGCGTTTTAACCATAGGCGATAACGGAAAAGGATTGCCGGATAACCTTGAAAGTATAAATAAAAGTTCAATGGGAATGGAATTAATAAATATTTTATCAGAGCAACTGGGCGCGAATTTAAAAATTGAAAGAGCAAACGGAACAACATTTATAATTACCATAAAATTTTAAAACTAAAAAAGAAGCTCAAAACTTGAAAGAGGCAAACCAAATATTACTCGACCTTAAGCGTCGTATTTTTAAACCGATCTATTTTTTATCGGGAGAAGAACCATTTTATATTGATCTGATTAGTGATTACATTGAAAAGAACGTTTTAGATGAAGCAGATAAGGAATTTAATCAAAATATAGTCTATGGTAAAGACGTTGATCTGGTAAGTATTTTAGGCTTGGCCAAGCAGTTTCCGATGATGAGTGAATATCAGGTGGTAATTGTCAAAGAAGCACAAAACATAAAGGAATTAAATAAAAGTGCGGGAGGCGAAGAAATTGCAGCAAGTTCAAAAAACAATCCAAATGGCGCAGCGCAGCAATTTGTAAATTATATTAATAATCCGCAGCCAACAACCATTTTAGTATTTTGTTTTAAATACAAAACCATCGATAAAAGAAGTGCTATGGCAAAAGCGCTTCAAAAGCATGCTGTTTATTTTGAATCATCTAAACTTTATGATAATCAAGTACCTGATTGGATAAACAATTATGTAAAAGAGATCAATTATTCTATTGCGCCAAAAGCAACTTTTTTACTGTCAGAATTTTTAGGGAACGATCTAAGTAAAATAACCAACGAAATAAACAAATTGGTAATTAGTTTGCCTAGTGGAAGCGAAATAACTACAGAGTTAGTTCAAGATAATATTGGGATAAGTAAAGACTTTAATGTGTTTGAATTACAAGATGCTTTAGCAAAAAAAGATATTTTAAAAGCTAATCGCATTATTAATTATTTTGCCTTTAATGAAAAAGAACATCCGGCAGTAATGATATTAAGTTCGTTATACGGCTATTTCAGTAAAATTTTGAAATATCATTTTTTACCCGATAAAAGTAAGTTTGCTGCCGCAGGCGCATTAGGGGTTAATCCTTTTTTTGTGGATGGTTATGCTAAAGCAGCCATGAATTATAATACTGCTAAATTAAAACACATTTTTGCTTATTTGAAAGAATGTGATCTAAAAGCAAAAGGAGTGGATAACCCAAGTATAGAGAACGGTGAGCTTTTAAAGGAATTAGTGTTTAAAATTTTGCACTAAAAGAAAGTTATTTAATACTGCAATTTGTTTCATTCATTGGAATGTTTCCAAAGTTTTCATCGTAGTAGTTCTTGCATTTTTGCTCTGCCTTTGCCTTGGTCCCATTTGTAGAAAACGCTATATATTTCCCTCCCGGATTTGTGCATTCACAAGCATATTCCTTTTTACAGTTGGTAAAAAAAACAATGGCCATAACGATAAAAAACAAACTTGATTTTTGCATAATAAAATTAATTAAGGTTACCTTTTTTAAAATTCGGTATAAATAATAAAATCTAATAACGTATGAACAGTATAAAATATTGTTCTAATGCAAGCAAGGCTTTCGTTAGAACCGGAATGGTATTGCCTAAAAATTTTCGGTTTAAGTTTTTATCCTTTTTAATTATTTCATCCGTTTTTTTTAGTTGCGGTGCATCAAGGGAAGATAGAGATCTTTTTGAAAGTAGTAAAGCCTCTCAAGAAGTTGCCGATTCGGTCTCTGCTTACCTAAAAGGAATCTCTACCGACACGATCAATGGCGTAACGCACAATTTTATTCGAAAGGCAAATCTTAAATTTAAAGTACAGGATGTATTATCCAGCAGTAAAAAGATCGAGGATATTGTTGCCAATTATGGTGGTTATGTTTCTGCAAGTGAATTAACTTCCAACAAAAATTACACGCAATCCACTCAAATTAATAAAGACTCCTTAGTTGAGGAAACATTTTTTACAACCATCAATAGTATTTCTACTCGTGTGCCAAGCCAACGTTTAGATACTGTACTGAGGCAAATAAGCGATCTGGCGCTATTTATAGATTACAGAAATTTACATTCGGATGATGTAAAAATGAAATTATTTTCAAATAAGTTGGCCGAAAACAGATATAAAAATTTTAATAGTTCTTTACAACAAAAAACAAATACGACTAAAACTAAAACAAGTCAGGTTATAAATGTTGAAGAATCTATTTTAAGCAAACAAACTACGGCAGATGAAAAAAGAATCGAATCTTTGGAGCTGGCCGATCAGGTAAATTACAGCACGATAAACATTGAAACCTATCAAGCGCAAGCTGTTTTAAAGCAGGTGTTGGCTATTCCGAATCGAATTGAACCCTATCAAATTTCTTTTGCAGAAAAACTAGGTAATTCTTTTTTAAACGGCTTTCAGATATTAAAAAACTTTATTCTGTTTTTGGTAAACAGCTGGGGTGTAATTTTGATCTTAGGAGTACTTTTTATTTTCACTAAAAAAATAATTAATTACTTAACCAAAAAAGTAAGTACGGGAATTTAATTTAAAAAGTTAGGTAGGCGAATTAGAAATTTAAAGAATGTTCTAATTCGCCTAAATAATGAAAAATTATTTTTTACCGAAAATGAATTTATTTATTTCATTAAACAACGATCGTGCCTCTTCATCTGTTATTTGCATTCCAAATCGAACTGCTTTTCCTTGAGAAATAAATTCAAGTCGTTCGCCACCTTTTACCCAAAAGCTTTGATTAATAGTGTCGGCAAAACTTGTATTACTAAGATCAATAATTTTAAAATCGTCTATTAATGAAATATTATACTCATTAATTTTTCCTTTTTTATTTAATTCTCTTTGATAGTGTACAATTCCGTTTTGTATCCATAATTTTTCTTTACCGTTTTTTTTCCAGATAAATGTACTCACGATCTTAAATTCAAAGTAGGCCCAAAAAGCCAAGTAGCCAATAATAAAAACTTTTGCGTCCTGATTTTGTAATTTAAAATAATTCACTAAAACAATTACGCCGCAAACTGTCCATGCAAAGATCCATAGGAATAAAATGCCTAATTTTTTCTTATCTACAGTTGGTAAAATAACGATGCTTAATAGATCCTCTTTTTTTAAAATACTTATTCTATCCCCTAAAACTTTCATTGCCTAAAATTCGCTTTTGTTTAATTAATTGCAAATTTAAGTATCTTTAAATCCATAAACCAACTATGAGCGAATTAAAACGAAGTTTAAATTTATTTGATACCATTATGATCGTTTCCGGGAGCATGATCGGGTCGGGTATTTTTATTGTAAGTGCAGATATGATGCGCACTATAGGTTCACCCTTTTGGGTATTAATGTGTTGGCTCATTAGCGGGGTAATTACATTATTTGCTGCTTTAAGTTATGGCGAATTAGCAGGGATGATGCCAAAAGCAGGCGGACAGTTTATTTATATCCAACGAGCTTATGGCCAATTAACTGCTTTTGTTTATGGCTGGACAGTATTTACAGTTATTCAAACTGGCGTTATTGCTGCTGTTGCCGTTGCATTTGCAAGGTTTGTAGGTGTATTTATTCCGTTTTTTGATGAAAAGAACAACCTTTTAGAAATAGGTAATTTCGCCATTTCAACAACTCAGGTTTTAGGCGTAGCGTCTATTTTTTTCCTTAGTTATTTAAATACTTTGGGAATTAATAATGGTAAAATTATTCAACGTGTCTTTACAAGTGCAAAACTGTTGGCATTATTAGGCCTTATTTTTATTGGATTTTTTGTTGGTTATAAAACCGGGTATTGGAAAAGTAATATTCAATTGCCATTTAGTGGATCGGGTTTAAGTTCTACAGTTGCTAATTCTAATTTTAGTATTACCACTTTATTAAGCGCCTTAGGTGTTGCGTTAATTGGTGCTCTTTTTAGCAGTGATGCCTGGAACAACGTCACCTTTATTGCCGGCGAAGTAAAAGAACCGCAAAAAAATATACCCTTAGGTTTATTAATTGGCGTTTTAATTGTTACTGTTTTATATATATTAGCAAACATAGCTTATTTTATGTTGCTGCCGGCGCTCGGTTCTCCTGATGGACAAACGGTATTTGAAAAAGGTATTGCCTATGCTCAGAACGACAGAGTTGGTACAGCTTCTATGTCTGCTATTTTTGGCGAACTGTCGGCCTATATAATGGCCGCACTAATTATCATTTCAACATTTGGTTGTAATAATGGTTTAATTTTATCCGGCTCACGATTATTTCAATCTATGGCAAAAGAGGGTTTGTTTTTTAAGTCAGCAGCCTTCATAAATAAAAATCATGTTCCTTCAAAAGCCTTGTGGTTTCAAGCAATATGGGCATCTGTTTTATGTTTGAGTGGTTCGTACGGCTCGTTATTGGATTATTGCACGTTTGCCTCATTAGTGTTTTATATAGTTACTATTTCGGCTTTATTTCATTTGCGTAAAAAAGAACCCGAAACGCCTCGTCCATATAAGGCCCTTGGTTACCCTGTTTTACCGGCACTTTATATTTTATTAGCTTCGGCAATCTGTGTTGATCTTTTAATTTTTAAAACTCTTAATACTGGTTTAGGGGTTTTAATAATGTTTTTAGGTATTCCAATTTTTTATATTTTTAAGATGCATAAAAATGGTAAACAGTTTTCTGAATAATTATTTTGGATTTAATAAACAACAGCGAAACGGCTTAATATTACTTTCAATAATTAGTTTAATCTTGTTTTTGGTAAGAATAATTTATCCTTCGTTCATTACTCCCGAAAAAATTGAAATTAAGAACCTCCCGCTTATCGAACAAAAATTAGACAGTTCTTATCAGTTGTCACAAGATCGTTTTTCAGGAAATGTCAAAAAAGAAAACACTGCCTTAAATTTATTCGTGTTCGATCCAAACACAATCACTAACCAACAATTACAACAGTTAGGTTTTAATAAAAAAACAGCACAAACATTTTTAAAATTCAGAGATAGAGGCTTTGTGTTTAAAGAAAAAATCGATCTTAAAAAAGTATATGGGATTTCAGATAATTTTTATTCGAAACTCGAACCCTATATTATTATAGAAAATAAAAATAGCGCAGCGAATTTAAATTCAAATAAGAGTGAAAGTAATATAACTGCCAGCGCAAATAAAAACCAAACTAAAGTAGAATTAAACACTGCGGATAGTCTGACATTGCTGGATATTAATGGTATTGGTCCGTCATTTGCTAAACGAATTTTAAAATACAGAAGTCTTTTAGGTGGTTTTGTTTCTGTTGAGCAATTAAAAGAAGTGTATGGATTTACTGATGAAATGTTTGAAAAAATTAAGCCTAACGTAACTGTTAACGCCGAACGTATAAAAAAAATAAACTTAAATAAAGACGATTTTAAGAGTATTAATAAACATCCCTACTTAAGTTATGAATTAACTAAAACGTTGTTTGATTGGAGAAAAAAGACAGTAATTACTGCTGTTAATTTAAAAGACATCATCAATGACGATCAGGCTTACAATAAGCTCATGCCATACATAAGTTTTAATTGATACACCATTGCTTAATGCAGGCATTGCTAACGCTAGTATTTTGACCTTTTTTATTGGTATAATTTGTTTAAAATGAGGCTTTGGGAGGCTTAAGATTATAGAAAGATTTTTATTAAATTTAGCTACATTTACAAAATACCATTTTTATTTTTATGAGTGATAAGCAAAGAACCATACAAGGCCCTGTTTCTATATCAGGTGTAGGATTACATACAGGTGCGCCCGTTACATTAACATTTAATCCGGCGCCCGAAAATCATTGGTATAAATTTCAACGAATAGATCTTGAAGGGCAACCAATTATTGAAGCAGACGCAGATTTGGCGGTAGATACTTCAAGAGGAACAACTCTTGAGAAGAACGGCGCAAAAGTACACACAACTGAGCATGTGCTTGCTGCATTAATGGGCTTAGGGATTGATAATTGCCTTATTCAGGTTACCGGTCCGGAAATGCCTATTATGGACGGAAGCTCATCAAAATTTGTTGAGATCCTTGAAAAAGCCGTTATTGTTGAACAACAGGCGGATCGCGATTACTTTGAGTTAACTGAAAATTTAACTTTTGAAGATCCGATCAAAAAAGTAGAAATGTTAGCTGTTCCTCAAGATGAATTTAGGGTTACCGTTATGGTGGATTATGGCAGCGAAGTTTTAGGAACACAGCACGCTTCTATGTATAATTTACGTGAGTTTAAATCGCAGATCGCACCTTGCAGAACATTTGTTTTTTTAAGAGAATTAGAAGCGTTATTAGCGCATAATTTAATTAAAGGTGGAGATCTTGATAATGCGATCGTTTTAGTAGATAGCGAATTACCGGAAGAGAAATTAGATTACTTACGTAAAGTATTTAATAAACCAAATGTAGAAGTTAAAGGTCGTGGTGTTTTAAATAACACTAAAATGAATTTTTATAATGAGCCGGCTCGTCATAAATTATTAGATATTGTTGGTGATCTTGCCTTAGTAGGAAAACCAATGAAGATCCACGTTTTAGCAGCTCGTCCTGGTCATGCCGGAAATGTTGATTTTGCAAAAAAATTAAAGACTTTAGCTAAAAAACAAAAAGCCGAAAAAGATTATCCTAAAATAGATCTTAATAAACCGCCATTATTAAACATAATGGATATCATGAAAATTTTACCTCACCGTCAGCCCATGCTTTTGGTAGATAAGATCATGGAGCTTTCTTCAGAGCATGTAATTGGAGTAAAAAATGTTACTTTAAATGAAGAATTCTTTAAAGGTCATTTTCCTGAAAATCCTGTAATGCCGGGTGTTTTATTAATTGAAGCCATGGCACAATGCGGCGGCGTTCTAGTTTTAAAAACAGTTCCTGATCCTGAAAATTATTTAACCTACTTCATGAAAATTGACGGCGTTAAATTTAAAAAGATGGTTATCCCGGCGACACTGTTGTTTTTAGTTTAGTATTAGTTACGCCTATTCGCCGTGGCATTTGTCACATGCGTGGTGTAGCTTATGTAAATAACAAACCGGTAATGGAAGCCGAAATGATGGCGCAAATTGTTAAGGTAAAAAATATTGAAGTAAAAACAACCGAACCACAACTAACTTAATTTATGATATCACCGCTCGCAAACGTTAGCCCCAGAGCTAAAATCGGTAATAACGTTACCATTGAAGCATTTGCTACTATTTACGAAGATGTTGAAATTGGTGACGATTGTTATATTCACCCAAATGCGGTAATATATCCCGATACCATTATTGGTAGTGGATGCAAAATTTTTCCGGGTGCAGTTATTGGAATTATTAATCAGGATCTTAAATACAAAGGCGAAAAATCAAATACAGTTATTGGTAAGAATACCACCATTCGTGAATACGCAACCATTCACAAAGGCACTGCAGATAGAATGACCACCAAGGTTGGCGACAATTGTTTAATTATGTGTTACACGCATTTAGGACACGATTGTGCTATTGGTAATAATGTTATTATTGCGAACAATGGTAGTTTAGCAGGCCACATTACCGTAGAAGATTTTGTGATCATTGAGGGTGTAGTTGCCGCACAGCAATTCGTAAATATTGGCGCTCACTCTTTTGTTGCCGGCGCATCGTTGGTAAGAAAAAGTATTCCGCCTTATTGCAGAGTAGCACGCGAACCGTTACAGTTTATTGGCGTTAACACAATTGGTTTAGCGCGTAGAGGATTTGATAAAGAAGTTATCAAACAAATAGAAGATATTTATCGTATTATTTTTGTGCGCGGACATAACGTTACTAACGCTTTAGAAATTGTTGAGAACGAAATGCCCGACACACCAATTCGTAAACAGATCATCGATTTTATTCGTAATCAAAAAGACGGGATCATTAAAGGAATTTAATTTTAAAGAAATGTTATCCATTCAACTAAATCATCTCAGTAAAAAATTTAATAAAGAGTGGATCTTTAAAGACCTTAGCTATACAATAAATGCAAACGATAAGGTGGTGATATTAGGCGGTAATGGCTCGGGAAAATCTACATTATTGCAGGTTATAAGTGGTTTTATTACTGAGAATGAGGGCGAGGTTATTTATAAAATAAACGACAAGGTCATTCCGGTTGATAAAATAAAAAATTACATTTCGTTTGCATCCCCCTATATTCATTTGGTTGAAGATTTTACTTTAACAGAGATGATCGATCATACTAAAATTTATAAGCCTTTCATAAAAGATCTTTCTACCGAACAAATAATCGAATTGATGGATCTTACTAAAGCCAAAAATAAATTGATCAAACAATTTAGCAGCGGCATGAAACAACGTTTAAAATTAGGTGTTGCTATTTTGTGCGATACACCGTTGTTATTGTTAGATGAGCCTGTATCAAATCTTGATGCAAAGGCTATTGAATGGTATAAACAGCTCATTAAAGATCATTCCAAAGACCGCACAATTATTGTTGCTTCAAATGCAATACAAGACGAATATTTTATTTGCGATAAGCAATTAAATGTTGTTGATTTTAAGCCCGCAAAATAAACCACTGTTTCTCATCCTTGTTTTTTTACTGTTCATGTAAGTATTTTACACTTTGTAACTATTCTACTGGGGTATTGGCTTAAACTTCTATCTTTAATTTATATTATGGAATTAAAGATATCAAACCTAAGTAAAGTTTATCCGGGAGGATTAAAAGCTTTATCAAATGTAAATTTAGAAATTTCAAACGGCATGTTTGGCTTACTTGGTCCTAATGGCGCCGGTAAATCTAGTTTAATGCGCACCATTTCTACTTTGCAAGAACCAAGCGAAGGCACAATTTTTTTAGATGATCTAGATGTCATCAATAATAAAGAAGAAATGCGCAAGGTACTCGGATACTTGCCTCAGGATTTTGGTTTTTACCCAAAAGTGAGTGCAGATGATATGCTGCACCATTTTGCCATTTTAAAAGGTATTTCAAATAAAGCAGAGCGTAAAGAAGTGTGCGATGCATTATTGCATCAAACTAATTTATACGAAGTGCGTAAGCGTTACATTGGCGATTATAGTGGTGGTATGCGTCAGCGTTTTGGTATTGCTCAAGCTTTATTAGGAAATCCTAAAGTGGTTATTGTAGATGAGCCTACGGCAGGTTTGGATCCGCAAGAGCGTAATCGTTTTCATAATTTATTGAGTGAGGTAGGGGAGAATATTATTGTTATACTTTCTACTCACATTGTTGAAGATGTAAGTAATCTTTGCGAAAAAATGGCGGTTATGAATTTAGGTCAGGTAATGTTTAATGGTAAAACAACCGAGGCATTAGATCTTTTAAAAGGTAAAATATATAAAGTGGTAATTGCAAAAGAAGAACTGGCAGATTACCGTCAGCAATTTAACGTCATTTCTACAAGAGTGGCCGAAGGTAAAATCGTAGTTCATGTTATGAGCGATTCTCTACCTGATCATAAATTTACTGCAATAGAGGGCGATCTGGAAGACGTTTACTTCTCGTATATCAATGCTAAATAATTCTCACTGTCATTAATAAGATTATATGTTTAAAGAAATTTTTGTTTACGAATTAAAACAGTGGTTAAAACGACCGGGTGTTTATATTTATTTTGCCGTGTTCATGGCACTGGCCTTTTTATTAGGTGCAGCTATATCCGGCATGTTTAGTGGGGTTTCGGCCGACACCAATTCCTATATCAATTCTGCAGTAACAATTGCAGGCATTGTTACAAGTTTTAATACCGATTATTTGTTTGGATTGATCACCCTTTTGATCTGTGTGGCTTTAATGGCAGGTTGCGTGCAAAAAGATTTTCAATACAATTGTTTCTCTTTTTATTTTACAAAACCCATTACAAAATTCAGTTATTTATTTGGCAGATTTAGCGCTTCGTTTTTATTAACTACGTTTGTTTTAACCGGTATTATTTTTGGAATACTGTTTGCATTTTTATTGGCTAATAATGATAACGGACAATTAGGAGACTTTAAATTCATAAACTTTTTTCAGCCATTTATTTATTTTTTATTACCAAATACTTTTTTCATTGGCACCCTGTTTTTTTCATTGGTAACTTTTACGCGCAACATGACAAGCGGTTATGTTGGAAGTCTTGTTTTTATTGTAGTTGCCGGTATTTCACGCAGCATAACTTCGGATATTGATAATAAAACAATTGCTGCTTTAATGGATCCGTTTGGCGCGCAGGCTTTAGATTCTATTACCGAATATTGGACACCCGCAGAAACTAATACGCGACTTATTCCATTTACCAGTTATATTTTGTATAACCGTTTGTTGTGGTTAGGTTTATCATTTGCTTTATTAATTTTTACCTATTATAAATTTAGCTTTAATCAGTTCTTAAATCCTGTAAGTTTATTTAAACGCAAAGCAAAAGAAACTAAGTCGCAACCTTCTAAAGCGATCCAATCTATTGGACATTTACCAAAAGTTACTCAGGTGTTCGATCGAAATTTAGCAATAGAACAATTACTGTTTCTCACTAAGTTTGAATTTTTAAAGATCGCCAAATCAGTTTTCTTTATTATTATTCTTGGATTATCCATTCTGCTAACAGTTTTAACTTCTCAATTTTCCGGTTTAATTTATGGTACAGAAACTTATCCTGTAACCTACATGCAAATTGAATTAGCGAGCGGAACTTTTAGCTTTTTTCAATTAATTATGATCGTATTTTATACGGGGATTTTAATTTGGCGTGAAAAAGATAGCAAGGTAGATGAATTAGTTGGCTCTACTCCGGTTAAAAATGGTATACTGTTTGGATCAAAATTCTTTTCGTTATTATTTTTAACACTAGCCGTTAATCTTGTTTGCATATTTACTTGTATCTGTATTCAAAGTCTTTCCGGCTACACTAATTTTGAGATCGGCTTGTATTTTACCGATCTTATTCTGTTAAAGATATTCAGTATTTCTTTACTAGTGGCCCTTGGCTTATCAATGCAAGTGTTTTTTAAAAACCGGTATGTTGCATTTTTTGTTATGGTTTTTATTGTTTTAGGAATGCCGTTAATATTAAGAGCGTTAAATTATACGAATGAAATGTTCAGGTATAATTCTTCCGGTGATCAAATGGCTTATTCTGACATGAACGGACACGGAAATACGCTTCCAAACTTTTTTATTTTTAAAGGTTATTGGATGGGCTTAATGTTGATAGTTTGCACACTCGCTATTGCAATGTATCAAAGAGGAAAAGAACAACCTTTTTCTGTTCGTTGGAAACAAGCGCGTAAAAACTTTAAACCTTCTTATAAATACGCAATACTATTAGGCATGATCTTTTTTTTAAGTTGCGGCTCGGTTATTTATTATAATACACGCGTTTTAAATCCTTATAAGTCGGAAAAAGATATTGAAAAACTAACGGCTGAGTTTGAAATTGCCTACAAAAAATATGAGAAAGAGTTGCAGCCAAGAGTTGTTGAATCGAATGTTAACGTAGATATTTTTCCGGATGAGTTGGGCGCAAAAGTGAAAGGTTATTATTATTTAAAGAATAAAAACAAACAACCCCTCTCGAAAGTATTCATTAATACCATTACCGAGGTAAAATTAAACGAACTAAAGTTTAGCGTGCCTAATAAAAAGTTTGTTGACGATAAGAAAAATGGTTTTTATGGTTACGAATTAGCAACAGCGTTACAACCAAATGATTCGTTGAAGTTTGAATTTGATCTTGAGTATTTCCCAAAAAACTTTATTATGAGACAAGAGCAATCAATGGTTGTTCAAAATGGCTCCTTCTTTAACAGCGGCATTCTTCCGTCTATTGGGTATAATCCCGATATGGAACTTGGCGAAAATTCTACACGTAAAAAATATAAGTTAGCCCCAAAACCTCGTATCGCAAACGTTACAGATACTAGTGCTTATGCCAATACGTATATTTCTCATGATGCAGATTGGATCCGTTTTGAATGTGTTGTTTCAACCAAAGACGGGCAAACTGCAATAGCACCTGGATATTTATTGAAAGACTGGAAAGAAAAAGATCGTCATTATTTTCAATATAAAATGGATGCGCCAATTTTAAATTTTTATTCGTTTTTATCCGCCGATTATCAAATTAAAAAAGATAAATGGATCGACCCTCTTGATAAAACTAAATCAGTTAACATCGAGATCTATTATCAAAAAGGTCATGAGTATAACATTGACGGAATGATAAAAGGAATTAAAAAATCATTAGATTATTATACAAAAAGTTTTAGTCCTTACCAACACAAGCAAGTTCGTATTCTTGAGTTTCCGCGATATTCTACTTTTGCGCAATCGTTTCCAAATACTATTCCGTTTTCTGAAGGAATAGGTTTTATTGCTAAGGTAGATGATACAGATCCTAATAAAGTAGATTATCCTTTTTATGTTACTGCACATGAGGTAGCACATCAATGGTGGGCGCATCAGGTTATTGGCGCAAATGTTCAAGGTTGTACGGTTACAAGCGAAACCATGAGTCAGTACAGTGCTTTAATGGTTATGGAAAAAGAGTATGGCCAAGCATCTATGAGTAAATTTTTAAGATATGAAATGAATAAATACCTACAAGGCCGTGCACAAGAAGGTAAAAAAGAAGTGCCATTGTTATTGTGTGAAAATCAGCAATACATTCATTACAATAAGGGAAGTGTTATTATGTATGCGCTTAAAGATTATTTAGGAGAAGATACTTTGAATGCTGCCTTAAGTAGATATGTAAAAAAGGTGGGTTTTCAGGAGCCTCCTTACACAACCTCTTTGGAGTTATACGATTTTGTTAAACAGGCAACGCCAGATAGTTTAAAAGAAACTGTAAAAGATATGTTTGAAAGAATTGTTGTTTATGATAACAGCGTAAAAAGCTGGAGTTATAAAAAAACCAGTGACGGAAAATTTAAGATCACCGCTAAAATTGAATGTATAAAAACACAAAGCGATAGTTTAGGGAAAGCCAAAGAAGTTATTCCAAATAACTGGTTTGATATTGCTGTTTTTTTAAAGGGAAAAACCAATGCAACTCAATTAGGTGATGTAGTTTATTTAAAGAAACACAAGATCACAGCTAAAGAACAAGTAGTAGAATTTGTGGTTGATAAGGAACCTTTTATGTTTGGTATAGATCCATACAATAAAATAATTGATAAAGAAACGGTAAACAATATTAAAGATGTTAATGGAAAAGAGTCGGGCTCTGCAGGCGATCCAATGAGTGGGGTTGTTGTTATGTCTGAGTAGATTATGTAAGATAATTTAAAAAAGATTATTTAGTTTGTCATCCCAACGATAGGAGGGATGTGAATAAACGAAAAACATCTATACTTTATATACTTGTTTAACAGTTAAATCTTATAGGTAAAAAGATACCTCCTTTGGTCGGTATGACAAGGAAACAAAAAAACCCGGATCGTAATAGACCCGGGTTTTTTCTTTACTGATAAAACAGTTTATTTAGAGATAATTAGTTTTTCGGTATACGATTTATCTCCCGCAGTTACTCTTACAAAGTAGGTTCCGGTTGGTAAAGTAGCAAGGTCTAATTTAATTTTCTCTTCAGTTAAAGTATTGTTTTGAGAAGCAACAACAGCCCCTAAAATATTAAGCACTTCAATTTTTGTATAATTTGTTGTAGCTGCATCAATAGTTACAACACCATCATTAGTTGGGTTTGGATACAATTTGATCTTAGCATTAATATCATGGCTAACTGTTGGTAACCCAACACCCATTGACATTGTAGCAACACCATTAATAGTTAGGGTGTCAATACGAAAAGTTCCGGTTGCTGCTTCAGCATTCCAAGCATACATACGAACGTTAAATGGCGTATTTTGATTTGTGTGAGTTGAAGGGTTAAAATTAACTTGACACATGTTGTAGGTAGCAAATGCAGCATTCCCTGTAACTGCATCAGCAGTCCAGAAAAATGTATTACCGCCTTGAACCGTTACTGGTATAGTTGGACTTGAAGCGGCCGAGCTAAAAGCAGTGTAAGTTGCAGCAGAGTTTGTAGAGTAACTATCTTTGTTGGTTCTTACTGCCCAATTACGAACACCTGTTCCTGAACGGGTTGCACCAAAACTCATACTGTTTAATGTTACCACATAATTAGGTTGTGGGGTAAGCACAATTTCATAATATTTTCCTAAGTCAATAGCACCTGTAAAAGTGGTGTTGTTTCCACTAGTAGCTCCAGTACCCCAACTAACGAAAGAAAAAACGCTGTTAGTTGTAGAACCGGTTCCTGTTCCAACTGCTGTAAAAGAACCGGAGTTAATGCCGGTAGCAGTAGGCGCAGGTGTAGGATCTACAGTAATTAATGCTGTTGATCCTTGTGGCACTGAGTTAAAAGAATAGTACAATGAAAAGCTTTGTGCGTTAACCGAATTAACACCAAAAGCTAATAATGAAAGTGAAAGTAATTTTTTTATCATAGTAAATAGTTTTTAAATTTATACAAATTTAAGTATTTGTATTTTAATAAGGTTAAACATATGTTAAATAAACTCTTTGTAACTATAATTTGTGTTATTAGCTCAATAAATGCTGGTTTTTCGCAGGTAGAAAAAGACGGACTTGTTAAATGGTTAACGTTTAAAGAAGCACAGGAAAAAAATAAGACCCTGCAAAAACCATTTTTAGTTGATATTTATACAGACTGGTGTGGCTGGTGTAAACACATGATGAAAACCACTTATTCTAATCCGGCTATTGCTGATTATATTAATAATAATTTTTACGCTGTTAAGTTTGATGCAGAAACTAAGGATACAATTGAATATAATGGGAAAATTTACAAGCCACTATCTCCCGACCCAAAAACACCACACGAATTAGCGATTAAATTTTTAGGGAGTAGTTTGAGTTATCCCTCAACGATGTTTATTACAAATAATTTTGAATACAATTTATTAACCCAAGGTTATTTAGACGAAAAAAAGATAGAGCCTATTTTAATTTTTATGGTCGAAAACGCCTGGAGAACAAGTGTATTTGATGATTTTAATAAGCATTTTACCAACACATTTGTAGATACAAATTTTGTAAAAGCAAAAGTGAATACCTACTCTTTTTCTGACTTAGAAAAACTTCAAAAAAAGAAGCCTAAAAAAGTAATTATTAATATTGGCGCTAATTTTTGTAATACATGTAAGGTTGTTTCTAAAACTACTTTTGTTGATACCAGTATTGCTAATTATTTAAACAAGAATTTTTATCTCGTAAATTTTAATGCGGAATCAAATGATACGATCGTTTTTAAAAAGACTAAGTATTACAAGCAACTAGTAAATAATTACCCATTACATAATTTGGCCTTAATGCTTACTAACAATAAATTTAGCTTACCTGCAATTTGTTTATTGGATGAGCAATTAAATTCAATTGACGTTTTAAACTTTTACCAATCACCCGTACAAATGAAACCGATTTTGATGTATATCGGATCAAATGCCTATAAATTAAAAAAATATAGTGATTTTATTTCGGATTATCGAAAGTAAGATCTTGCCCCTTACAAAAAAAAATAGCCTGCCATTCACTTTGTAAGAATTATTTGTGAGTATGTCGCTATTTATTCGTTTTAATCCATAAGGAGTTTGCTTTTACATCC
The DNA here is from genome assembly GCA_040382975.1 of Flavobacteriales bacterium. Lineage (GTDB taxonomy): Bacteria > Bacteroidota > Bacteroidia > B-17B0 > Aurantibacillaceae > Aurantibacillus. Next base: position 15,797 of record JBEIEI010000005.1, on the reverse strand, counting down.
CTATTTATTACCAACAAAGCTGGGTTGATTTTTTACAACAATGCCTATTTGAATTATAGAGAATATTCATTAAATTTACTTTATAAGGATATGAGATTTTTTACATTAATATTTGTTTTTTTATGCTCTTGCACTAATAAGGCTATTACAGCAACAGAACCCACTGCAAAAAAAACACTTACTATAACTGAAAATAAGATCAATGAACCAAAAACTCTTTGCTATAATGTAGTTGGAGTGCTTAATCCTAAAACAAAATATAACGAAGATTATATATTAGATAGATCTTTGTATAATTTAAAATTAGATACCGTTGCTCAGGTAAAATTTTGGCGAAGCATTATGAATTTGCATCAAGATAGTGCCCTTGTAAATTTTGCTGGGTCAAGGGCTATTATTCAAAAAATAAATATTAAAGAATGGAATTTAAAATCAGATTCTTTAAAGAAATTTTATAGAGACAGTGTGAAAGTCGCCAACAATGTAGACTCCACAAATAGAGTATTAATTACTTCTGGTAAAAAATTCTTTTATGATTTTGATAAAACCTCTCAAAATTTTCACAACGGCATCAATTGTTTTGTTGCGAATGAGGTAGATCCTTGGTTTGCACAGGCCATCTTATTAATTGAAAGTCCAAATAAATTACAAAAATCTAACGCAGGAGCTTATGGCCCTTTTCAATTAATGAAAGATGTTGCAAGATTATACGGCTTAAAAGTGAACAAGGGGATAGATGAGCGTGCTGATTTTGAAAGAAGCGCCTATGCATCCAGTAGTTTGATAAAAACCATTTGTATCCCTAAAGCTCGTAAAATGTTAGACGATCTAAACATTAAAGGCTATAGCGAAAGTGAATTATGGTTTAAGTTATTAGTAATGCATGTTTATCATGCAGGTGCCTATAATGTAGAAAAAGCCTTATTTGCTTTCAAACCACAACAAGGCAATATGGATCTTATTTACACCTTGTGGCAAACCCAAACTGCCCGTTTTAAAAATGCCTCTCAAAATTACTCGCAATTGGTTTTAGCCGCTATGCTGGAAATGAATGAGAGAGCTTTGATCGCAAAAAAATAGCAAGCTTTTTCTTCCTAAATTATTCCTGAATTATTTAATAAAAATGATGTAATTTTATCTAAATTATTTTATGATAAATTTATCTCAACGCCCACGCAGAAATCGCAAGAATGCAGCCATCAGAAACATGGTACAGGAAAATTCTGTTACGGTAAACGATCTGATTTTTCCATTATTTTTGATCGAAGGAAAAAACAAAAAGTCTGAAGTTGCTTCGATGCCAGGAATTTACAGGTTAAGTAGCGATTTGATGTTAAAGGAAATTGAAAGCTGTTTAAAATTAGGTCTTACTACCTTCGATATTTTTCCGAGTTTAAACGATAAGTTAAAAGATAAAAAAGCTACAGAGTCTCTTAATAAAAAGGGAATATACCCAAGCATGATCCGAGAAATTAAAAAACAATTTCCGGAGGCGGTTATTATGACCGATGTAGCAATGGATCCTTATAGCAGCGATGGCCATGATGGTTTGGTAAAAAACGGGCAAATTTTAAACGATGAAACGCTTTCAATTCTTGCCAAAATGGCTATAGTTCAGGCAGAAGCCGGTGCTGATATTATTGGACCAAGTGATATGATGGACGGAAGAGTTGGTTTTATTAGGGAGGCTTTGGACGATGCAGGATTTACTAACGTGTCTATAATGAGCTACACAGCAAAATACGCAAGCGCTTTTTATGGACCATTTAGAGATGCATTGGATAGCGCTCCGAAATTTGGAGATAAAAAAACCTATCAGATGGATCCGGCAAACAGTCGCGAGGCATTACTAGAGGCTGATCTTGATTTTATAGAAGGTGCCGATTTTTTAATGGTAAAACCGGCTCTAAGTTATTTAGATATTATTAAATCACTAAACGATAATTTTAATTTACCAATTGCCGCATACAATGTTAGTGGTGAATACGCTATGGTAAAAGCTGCAGCGGCAAAAAACTGGATCGATGGTGATAAAGTGAGAGACGAGATCTTGCTGAGTATTAAACGCGCAGGGGCTTCGGTTATATTAACGTATTTTGCGAAAGAATTTGCTTTGTCGAAAAAATAAATCTTTGAAATTAATAAAATGAGAACCTTAAGTGAACTATTATACACAAACAATGTGCTTTTTAGTTATTATGGATTTATTAATGCTAAAGTGTTTACGCAAGTTTTAAATATCACTAGAAGCAAGCTAGAGAGGATTAAAGAAAACATTGTTGTTGTAAAAAGAGTTTTTAGTGCCATTAACGAATGTGTGGAAAATATTATTAAACACAATTTTTTTCCTGAGGATGAACTTTTGCATTACAAATCATTGTTGTTGGTTTCTATGGGTGAAAAATGCTATACGATCGACGCTGTAAATGAGGTAAATGCAAAACAAAAAACCATCATTATTGAGGGATTAAATTTATTGCAATCAAAATCTAAAGATGAATTATTGGCAATAAAAACACAAATTACCGAAGGTGATAATAACACTATAAGTAGCGAAGGATTAAGCTTAATAGATCTTGACTTAAAAACCAGCGATTTTAATCTTCATTTCAAAGAATATACTGATAACTATTTATTCAGCATAAATTTTAAGATCAACACGATTGAAAAAACGGTAATCGTCTTATAAGATTTGATATTTTTTAAATTGCCAATATGCCTTTATTTTTATCGGGAAATATTTTTTTAACGGGTTTTATGGGTAGCGGCAAAAGCACCGCCGGAAAAAAATTAGCAAAACTCTTGAGACTTAAATTTATCGATTTGGATTATTACATTGAACAAAGAGAAAAGCTAACAGTCCAATCATTATTCGAGAATTTTGGCGAACAGGCTTTTCGAAAAATTGAGCAAAGCTGCCTGATAGAAATTCTTAAGTCTGAAAAACAAGCCGTTATTGCTTTAGGCGGCGGTACAATTTGTTTCGAAAACAATTTAAACAAAATAAAAGAAAACGGATTATTGGTTTTTATTGACCTTCCTGCTACCGCATTGGCTCAAAGGCTTGAGACGTCTAAAGTAAAGCGCCCCTTAATTAAAAATATAAAAGGAGAAGAATTAGTAACTTTTGTTGCCAATAAATTAACCGAACGAAAAGTATTTTACGACCAAGCGCATATAACGGTTTCAGGATTAAGTTTAACGCCACAACTATTGAGACAAATAATTAGTGACTATAAAAAATAACATAATTAAATTAACCGTAACCTTTATTTTTTTTATTTTAGTTCGGCCACTCTTTTCTCAAGAAACGCTTTATCATAATAAGAATGTAGGCTTTAATGTTGGTGCTAATTGCGCTATTGGATCTCACTTTCAAAGGTTTGGCATAAGTGTAAATTTTTTTTATGTCAATAATTTTTTTCAAGCTAATTCAGAACTAAGAGCTTATTTTAGTTTTAAAAATTTAGGACCAAAATTTATTAACCCCGAATTGGTTTTAGCACAAGGCGTTGTTTTTGGTTACGGCGCTAAACAATCTTTTTATAATCCGTTTTTAAGTACTATCTCAAATCAAACCGGCTTTAAAAATTCTATAGGGTATTCTTATAATAGTTATCATAATAAAATAAAAACCTCTCAGGTTACCGGTATTGCGGCTTTTCAATTCGATAAAATTAGTTTGATAACAGAAAACGATATTTTAGCAAAACCTATTTTAGATCGCTTTAGAACAGGTGCAATTTTACTGCAGTATCAATATCAAGATATTTTTCAAGCAGCAATTAATTGTACCATGTGGACAGGCCAAATGGGAAAAACTGTTTCAACAGATAGACCGGAGATATACACCAAATGTTATATGGATACCACTAATGGTCTTTATTCAAATAGTTCGCATGGTTTATTAAGTGCACAGTTCAAATATAATATTGGTTTATCCCAAACGGTTCAAACTAATTTAGGGATTGATGCAGAGCAGGTAAGAAATGCTTTTCAAAATAAATTTATTCATAACATGAAATTTATTCCCAAAAAATGGAATAAGGCTAAGAACTGTCATATTCCTATGATAGATGAAAAAGGAGATCAGTATTTATATCAACCCGAAAGTAAAATACGAAAGCAAAAGTTGTATTGGAATGTTTTTTCAAATCCCAATATTTTTTACTAGGGGCAAAGATTAAGTTAATTTCTCGTTATTTAAATGTCTGGTTGAATCGCGCTCTGTTTTTTTATCAAGATTTTTCTTAAGCGCATCTTCTAAACTAATTCCGGTTTGGTTGGCTATGCAAATTAAAACAAAGAGTACATCAGCCAATTCATCTTCTAATTTTATTTGCTTATCGCTTTCTTTTTCACTTTGTTCTCCATATCTGCGAGCCATTATTCGCGCCACTTCACCAACCTCTTCCATTAAAATGGCTGTATTAGTTAATTCGTTAAAATAACGAACGCCGTATTTTTTTATCCACTCATCAACAATTAGTTGCGCTTCTGAAATTTTCATAATTATTTTACAACTGCTAGTTTAATATTATTTTTCTCAAAGGCGATTTTAATTTCCTCATACAATTCGCTTGTTAGCGCACCGGTGTTTGCAGGTAAACAATAAGGTTTTACGTTTAGTTGTATTTGGCCGTCAAAGAATTTACCAACAATAATATCAGTTGCAGTTGAGTTAACTATTTTATTATTTTTACTTAGCACTTCTTGTATTACAGTTTTTACTTTTGAAAGATCATTCTCGTTACTGATCTTCAGATCCAAGTCAACTCTTAAATTGCCAAAACGGGTTGTGTTCACAATTGTTCCGTTTGAAAGTGGACCATTAGGAAGAATTACTGTTTTGTGATCGCCCGTTAATAAAATGGTATTAAAGATCTGTATCTCTTTTACTTCGCCACTTTGCCCACCGGCCTCTATTGAATCGCCAACTTTAAAAGGTTTAAAAATTAAAATTAAAACACCACCTGCAAAATTAGAAAGCGAGCCTTGTAAAGCTAAACCTACTGCTAAACCGGCAGCACCTAAAATGGTCACAAAACTTGCAGTGCCAATACCTATCATGCCCGCAACCGTAACTATTAAAACAATTTTTAAACCTATAGAAATTAAACTTTTTAAGAAGGTACGTAAGCTAACTTCTAGTTCTCTTTTTTGCATTGCTTTATCGGCTATGATCGCAATTCGTTTAACTAACCAAAGTCCAATGAGCAATACAATTAAGGACATTACCACCTTGGGTGAATACTCAATTATTACGCCTAACAGTTTATCAATATGTTTATCTAAGTATGGGGGCATGTTTATTTTTTTTTTATATTTTTACAACAACCAAAGTTAATTAAAAAAAGTGCAAAAATTTTTATTCCTTATTTTCATTTTATTTACAATTGTTTTTAGTGCTCAAACTAATTCTGATTCTCAAATTGTGATTGAAAAAAAGACTAGAAAATGGGACACTATAAAATATCAAAAATTTGAAAGGGCTTTGATCGTAGGCCTTTACCAACAATATCGTACGTTTAATATCGACTTCAAACAAACGATAAATAGAGATACTCTAAATTTATCAAGTCACACCTATAGCACTGAGATCGATTTTTCGGGTGCGGGTGGTATTGTTATTAATTATGATAAATTTCAACTTTCAATTTCACAAGGAATCACTCCTCCCAGCACTGCCGGTGGAAAAGGACATACAAATGTTTTTGGTTTGGGGTTAAGTGTTGGCGATAACAGATGGGTATCTGAAACTTATTTTAAAAGATTTAAAGGGTTTTATAATTCAACCACACCAAATTTTGATAGCTCAAATTTTAATCAAACCAAGCAGTATTATTTGCAGCCTAGCATGGTTACTTCATTATTTATGACGCGTTTTATGCGTTTTAGAAATCATGAAAAGTATTCCTATAAAGCCGGCTTTGGATGCAACTACAGGCAATTAAAAAGTGCAGCCTCTTTTATTTGGGGTGGAAGTTTTAGTGTGTTTGATCTAAAAAATGATAGCGCCATTATTCCTCAAAAAGCTCGTTATTTGTATAACGACTATTCTAATATGAAAGGTATAAGATCCGTTAACCTATCTGCTAATATTGGTATTGCCGCTACAATTGTAATTTTTAAAGCTTGGTTTATTGGCGGTTATTTTACTATTGGGCCTGAGCAGCAATGGCGTAACTATAATCTTACAACCAGTAATCGAACCATTTCTTATATAGGCTGGAGCGGAACCGGCAGAGTTTCATTCGGATTAAATATGAAGCGTTTTTACATGATATGGGCGATTGCAAGAGATTACAATGTTTACAACAGCACCAAAGTTTCGGCAACAACATCTTCATACACAGCAAACACTACTTTTGGTTGGCGTTTTAAAAATAAAACCCCAAAGTTCTATGAAAAGTTCATGAAGACAAAAATTTATTCTTATCTCTAAAACATAAAGCCAGTTATTTGGTTTTACTACTAATGAACTATAAAAATTTAAATGAGTGTATTGTTGATCTAGAAAAAAACGGACAACTAGTAAGGGTTCCCGAAGAGGTGGATCCGAACTTAGAAATGGCCGCCATTCATTTAAAGATCTTTAATAAAGGCGGACCCGCAATTTTTTTCGAGAACATAAAAGGCACAAAATATAAAGCAGTAAGTAATTTGTTTGGTACAATTGTGCGAAGCAAATTTATGTTCAGAGATACATTTACAAAAGTTCAAAAAATGGTTGAGCTGCGTAACAATCCCATTGCAGCTTTAAAGAGCCCTTTTAAATATGCTTCAACAGGCATTGCAGCATTAAATGCTTTGCCAAAAAGATCTTCTTTTTCTTCTGCGGGTTTTAAAGAAATAAAAATATCAGACTTACCTTTAATAAAACACTGGCCTATGGATGGCGGCGCTTTTGTTACTCTGCCTCAGGTTTATTCTGAAGATACTGATAAACCCGGAGTAATGAATTCTAATCTGGGCATGTATCGTATTCAATTAAACGGCAATAACTACGAATTAAATAAAGAAATAGGTTTGCATTACCAATTGCACAGAGGAATAGGTGTGCATCAAACCAAAACCAATAAAAAAAATCAGCCGCTTAAAGTAAGTATTTTTGTGGGTGGTCCGCCTAGTCACTCCTTAGCAGCAGTAATGCCCTTACCGGAAGGCATTAGCGAATTAACCTTTGCAGGAGCCGTTGGCGGCAGAAGATTCAGATACGCATATGTTGATGGTTTTTGTATTTCGTTAGATGCCGATTTTGTAATTACCGGCGAAGTTTATCCTAATGAAAATAAACCCGAAGGTCCTTTTGGCGATCACTTAGGTTATTACAGTTTAACTCACGAGTTCCCGCTCATGCGTGTGCATAAAGTTTATGCAAAAGACAATGCTATTTGGCCTTTTACGGTTGTTGGTCGCCCTCCTCAAGAAGATACCGCCTTTGGCGCCCTCATTCATGAGATAAGCGGAAGCGCAATTCCAAACGAGATCCCCGGTGTGAAAGAAGTGCATGCGGTTGATGCTGCAGGCGTTCATCCTTTATTACTAGCCGTTGGAAGTGAGCGTTACACACCTTATTTAAAAAACAAACGCCCTGCAGAATTACTAACTCAGGCAAACAGAATTTTAGGAACCGGCCAATTAAGTTTAGCAAAATTTTTATTTATAACCGGGAGCGACGCCGATGAAATAGATTGTCATGATGTTCGTGTGTTTTTTAAATATCTATTTGAGAGAATTGACTTGAAAAGAGACCTGCACTTTCACACTAAAACCACAATTGATACTTTGGATTATAGTGGAGATGGCGTTAACGAAGGCAGTAAACTGGTTGTTGCGGTATACGGTGATAAAAAAAGAGAGTTGTGTAATTCATTGCCAAGTTCAATTTTGGCAGCAGATTTTATTTCTAACCCATTTGTATTAATGGAAGGAGTGATCGGATTGGAATTAAATAAATTCACCAATTACGGAAATGCAAAAACAGAAATTCAAAAACTAAGCGAATACATACTTCAGAATAAAAATGAATTTAATGGCGTTGTGCAGATCGTTATCTATGATGATTTTGTTTTTGAAAAAGATCCAAAAAATTTAAATGATTATGTTTGGATCACTTATACAAGAAGCAATCCAAGTCATGATATATATGGTGTAGGAGAGATAACAGAAAACAAACACTGGGGCTGTGAAGGGCCAATGATAATAGATGCCAGAAAAAAGCCGCATCACGCTCCGGAATTAAAAATATTACCCGAAACAGAAAAAAGCATAGAACGTTTTTTTAAAAAAGGCGCAAGCTTAGAAAAGTGGGCATAAATAAAAAACCCTTTCAAACTGTATATTTTGAAAGGGTTTTTAATTATATTTTTTTCGACTGATTATTTAAAACCAAAAACTTTTTTTAATAGATCGGTAACACGCGCCATTGGATCTTTTCTGATCTTAATTTCTTCGTCTGCTATCAATAACATTAAGCCGTTTATGGCTTTATTAGTTACGTATTCATCTAAATTTGGATTTTGTTTTTTTACACCCGGTAATTTATTGTAAGCTGTAGCAAGTGGCAACCAATAGCTGGTTACTTTTACTTTTGCAACCGCTTCTTTAACAATAGGCATAAATTTATCCTTCAGCGGACTATAAGTTGTTTTACGCAAATAATTTGTTGCAGCAGTATCAACTCCTTTTAAAATAGCAAAACCATCTTGCAAACTCATATTAGTTATTGCATCAATAAATACTGGCGCAGCTTTTAAAGCTGCTTCTTCTGAGGCTCTGTTCAAACTGGTTTCAAACTCAGTTATTTTTTTAGTCATGCCCATTTTAGTAAGTTTTACTTTCATGTCTTTTGCCTCTTCAGGCCATGGGATATATATTTTTGGATTTTTGTAAAAGCCATCTAATTTACTGGCCATTCCGGAAGAATTATTAGTTCCTAAGGTTAAGGCCTCTTTTAATCCTTTAATAACTTCTTCGTTTGTAAGGGCCGGTGGAGCAACAGTGCCCGTAACTATTGCAGCAGCTTTTTCTCTAGCAGCTTTTTCAATACTATCTTTTTTTAGTTTAAGTTTCTCCATCATCGTTTGAGAGGAAAGAGAAAGTGAAAACAAAACACACCCGGCTAAAATTACTTTTTTCATGTTTATTAAGATTACTTAAATTTAGGGCAAATATAAACTATTGAGAGAATTGATGGTTTTAAAATTTGTGAAATATACTTATTCTCTTTAGGTTTAAACTATGAATGCAGAAATTCTTACAATTGGCGATGAAATTTTAATTGGGCAAATAACAAATACAAATAGTGTTTGGATAGCACAGCAACTTAACTTCATTGGGGTAAAAGTTGTTCACATGGCAAGTGTTGCTGATGATGAGAAGGCAATTATTGATGCATTTGATGCGGCGCTAAAGCGCGCCGATTTTGTTTTTATTACAGGGGGATTAGGGCCAACAAAAGATGATATCACAAAAAAAACTTTTTCTAAATATTTTAATGCCGAATTAATTTTAGATGATGAAGTTTTAAAACAAGTTTCCTCTTTTTTTATAAAACGCGGCCGAGAGGTAACTGAAATTAATCGTAATCAAGCCTTGGTGCCAAAAGGAAGCTTTATTATTAATAATTATAATGGTACGGCACCCGGCATGTGGATGAAAAAAAATAAGACTGTTTTTATCAGTATGCCCGGAGTTCCTTATGAAATGAAAGCAATGATGACGGATGGCGTGTTGCCGAAGTTAATAGCTGAAAATAAATTTCCAAATATTTATCATAAAACTGTTCTAACAAATGGCATTGGCGAAAGTGCATTAGCCGAGTTAATAGAAAGTTGGGAAGACAATTTGATAAATAAAAACATTAAATTAGCTTATCTGCCACAGCCCGGCATGGTGCGTTTAAGACTTTCTTCTACCGGACCAAATTTGGAGGATTTGAAAACAAACATAGAATCTGAAATAGAAAATCTAAAGTTCATTATTCATAAATATATTTTTGGTTATGAAGACTATGGCCAGGAAACACCTTCGTTGGTAAAAATTGTAAGTGAACTCTTACGTGAAAATAAAAAAACAGTTGCCTTAGCAGAAAGTTGTACAGGAGGGTATATAGCATCTTTATTTACCTCAATTGCAGGAGCTTCTGATATTTTTAAGGGGGCTATAGTGCCATATACTAATGAGGCAAAGCATAATTTGCTGCAAGTAGACGCATTTGTATTTTCTTCGGTGGGCGCAGTGAGCAAAGAGTGCGTGGAGCAATTGGCTAAAAATGTACTAAATAAATTCGGCAGTGATTTTTCAATTGCAGTTTCTGGAGTTGCAGGTCCAAGTGGCGGCACAGATGAAAAACCGGTTGGTACTGTTTGGATTGCGGTTTCCTCAAAAGAAAAAACCCTCGCCTCTAAGTTTATTTTTGGTGATGATAGGCAAAGAAACATTGTTATGACCAGTCAAACGGCCTTAAATTTGCTCAGAAAACTAGTTTTAAAAGAAGAATAGTTACAAATTTGTTAAAAGTTTGCATTCTAAATCAGTTTAAGCCCACTATTATTAACATTTCTTTATTTTACGTCCAAAATTGTTTTATTTTCGTTGAATATTAAAAAAGCAACGATGAAAACATTCAATACGATTATTTCATCAATGATGTTTGTAATTTGTTCAAACTTTACAGTTGGACAAGCGAAGAGCAACATGCTCAAAATCGAAGAACAGAGTTCAAGATCGTAAAAATAAAACCGTAATAAAATATTAAAACAAAAAAAGGCGAAGTAATTACTTCGCCTTTTTTGATGATATTTTATGAGTTATTTAGTATTGATCAATTCGTTTGTTTTTAAGATCAAATCCATAAACAAAATTTTAGGATTTGCATTTCTTTCTATATAATAATAGTTGTTGTTAAATTCTTCAACTAGTTTTTCATAGTTCTTTTGATTTATAAACGGCGCAAATTTCTCAAGAAATTGTTTTTCTTGCCCACTTAATCTTACCAGATTTTTGTCGCCAAAATTGTACATCAGGCAATCACGGAAAACCTCAAGAGCATATTGTAAAAATTGTTTTTGTTTTTCCCTTCCTGTTGCGGCATTTTCATCAATCCAGGTTATAGCTTTGCCTGCATCAAATTTTAATGCCAAACGCATGAAGGTTTGAAAATGTGTTAGAAACGAAATGCTTTCTTCGTTGTGTGTTAACAAGCTTATTGCCTCAGCATAATTTCCGTTTGCCAGAATTGCTGTTTGTCTGGCTACATCGGCATTAACTTTATAGTTTAGAATTAAGGCGTCTGCAATTTCCAGTTCGCTGCAACTATAAAAAGGTATGTTTTGTACACGAGAAATAATTGTAGCTAATAGCTGGTCGCTGTGATTTGTTACTAAAACAAAAATCGTTTTTTCGGGCGGTTCTTCTAAAATTTTTAAAAGCTTATTTGCCGCCTCGGCATTCATTTTTTCGGGTTGCCAAATGATCATTATTTTATATGAGCCTTCGTAACTAGTGTAACTAAGTTTTTTTAAAATATCATTTGCTTCTTCAACAGGAATGATCGGTTGTTTATTGTCAGCACTTAACTCATTGAACCAATCGGTTAAACTCATGTATGGGTGCGATAAAAAAATCTCTCTAAATTCTTTAATTAGATCATTGCTGCTTTTAACATCCTTGCTTTTAGCAATAGGAAAAACCAAGTGCAGGTCGGGATGAATTAATTTGGATACTTTGTTGCAAGAGATGCAGTTGCCGCAAGCGCCTTGTTCGGTTTTGTTTTTGCAATACAGATGTTGGGCAAATGCTATGGCGGCAGGTAAGTTTCCGCTACCTTCTTTTCCGTTAAATAAAAGTGCATGCGGAACTCTTTCTTCATTTACCATTTTAAGTAAACGAAATTTAGGTTCTTGCTGACCAATTATTTCACTGTAAAGCATAAGTTAAAGATAAGTGAAAATTTTTACTTGCTGTTAAACTCATTCATGCAGCGTTGTAAACCAATAAACGCAAATGCTTTTACTGCATCCGCTGCAACTTTGATCCTGTCGTCAAGTGTTTTTAACTCTTCCTCACTCCATTTACCTAAAACATAATTTACCTGAGAGCCTTTATTAAATTCGTTACTTATGCCAAAACGTAATCGCGGGTAATTTGGTGTGTTTAATGTTTCTTGAATACTTTTTAATCCGTTATGTCCGCCATCACTGCCTTTTGGGCCAATGCGAATTTTTCCGAATGGCAAAGCTAATTCATCTACCAAAACCATAATGTTTTCAAGGTCAATTTTTTCAGATTGCAGCCAATAGTTTACTGCCTTTCCGCTTAAGTTCATATAAGTGGTAGGCTTTATTAGTATAAGTTGTTTGCCTTTATGTTTTAAATGAGCCACGTCGGCATAACGATCTGAAGAAAATTTTATTCCGGCCTCTGCGGCTAAATGATCAACTACTTTAAATCCTATGTTATGGCGTGTTTCTGAGTACTCTTCGCCAATATTGCCTAAGCCAACTATTAAAAATTTACTCATTACAAATTAAATTTAGTTTTAATAATGCGAAAAGTAGAGTAATGTATTATTTTTTTGTTTTGTAAAGCTTGTTTTTAATGTTGTAACGTATACAATCCCAATACTCTTTTGTATAGTTTACAAAAATTTCTTCGCCGGCTTTAATATCGCGCGAGGCAACAATATAACAATGGTCGTCAAAAATTTCGTAATTAGCATTGTTTTTTAAACCCGCAACACGGCCAATGCCTGCGGCATCGTTTGCGTAACGCGCTTTATGTTGCGGAGTAGAAAAAGCATCAATGCAACGTTTTTTATTTATAAAAAACAAATAGCCATCTTTATCTTCTAGTACTCTTTTTTCGTATTCTTTCCAATCAATAATCTCGCCTTTATATTCAATAATTTTCGAATCTTTTTTTATTGGTTTATCGGTAAACAAACCTTTGCCTGCGTTAGGTAATTTGGAGGTTTTAACTAGTAATGCCATAGTGGCTGCAAAAATAATGGTTTAATTATATAATCAGTAAATTTCTGGTAAAATGTTTGTAAGTTGGCGCCTTTAAGAAAAAGTTTAAATAAAGCCACCGCCAATTTCATGAAAGGCTTTGTTTGTTTTGGCTTCCGAAACAGAGATCAATTCAATACCCGTATTAGAAATCACTAACAATTTAGTGCAGTATTTTAACAGCAAGTCAAGATCATGTGAGCTTACTAAAATACATTTTTGTTGTTCTTCGGTTAATTTTTTTAGCAATAAAAATAAATTGTGCTTTGATGCAAAATCTAAAAATGCGCTTGGCTCATCTAACAACATTATTGGTGTTTGTTGCGCGAGTGCTTTTGCTATAATGGTTTTTTGAAACAGACCATCGCTTAATTCATGAAGTAATTTATTTTGATGTTCTGCTATCCCACATATACTAATTGCCTCATCAATGATCTCTAAATTGTGGTTCAATAATTTATTGAATGAATTGGTATAGGGCATTTGGCCTGCCGATACAACATCGAAAGCGGTTAAATTAAAACCACCAATTTTTTCAGTTAAAACAATGGCAATTTTTTTTGCGAGTTCATTTAGATTATGATTTGAAATCGGTTTCTCATCAATTAGTATTTCGCCTTTTAAAACGGGCAGTAAACCTGATAAACTTTTTATAAGGGTAGATTTTCCAACACCATTTAATCCAACTATGCCAATTAGATCACCCTTAAAAAAACTTAAATTAATATTTTTAAGAATTGAAATTGTTTCGCCGGGTTTTTTATAACCAAGAGTAATGTTTTTAAATTCTATACAAAGTTTATTTTCCATTACCAGCTTTTATTTTTAAACATTAAATAAATAACTAATGGCGCACCAATAAATGTAGTTAGCATATTTATTGGAAGAGAAATATTTTTAATTAATGTGTTGGCTAAAGTATCAGAAAATAAAAGGATGATGCTTCCAAGCAATAAACACGATGCTAAATGTAATTGTTGTTTCGAGCTTTTAAATATCATGCGTGAGAGAATAGGTACTGCAATTCCAACAAATGCAATAGGGCCGCAAAATGCAGTGGTTAAACCTGTTAATACAGAAGAAATAAATATTAAATAAAAACGGCTTGAATTAAAATTAACACCAATATTTTGAGAATAGTTTTCGCCAAGCAATAAAGCATTTAGTGGTTTTATAAAAAATAAAAGACCTAATAAGGAAACCAGTGCAATTGGTAAATAGATCAATAGATCTAAATTTGTGGTATTTGCAAGTGAGCCCATGCCCCAAGTAACAAAACTTTTTAAGCTTGTTGCATCCGAAAAATATTCTAATCCGGCTTGCAGGGCTCCGCATATTTGAGAGATCATTAAGCCAATGAGCAACAAAATAACACTGCTATTTACTTTTTTTGAAATTGCCAAAATTATGGTGGTTACCAAAACACTTCCGGCAATTGCAGAAACCACAATAAATGATTTGCCAATAAAAAAATTTGAAAGCAGGTTTAATGAACCTCCTGCTAAAATACTAATGGATACCATTAAGGAAGCTCCGGAGCTAATACCTAACACGTATGGTCCGGCCAAGGGGTTTCTGAAAATTATTTGTAAAATTAGTCCCGCTGCCGAGAGAGTGCTGCCGGCTAAAATAGCAGTTAATGTTTTTGGAAAACGAATTTCCCAAAAAATAAAATTGTTTAAAGTAAGTTCTGAAACAGTTATACTTTCACTTCCGGCAAAAAACAGGTTAAAATAGCCTGCAATAAAAAGCAGAACAATTAAAACTAAAAATTTTATGCCGGTATTTTCTTGCAAAGCCTAATTTAATTTTTCGTAAAAATAAAAATCATTTATTATTTTAGTTTTTAATTCGGGATGAAAAATTAAGATCATATCGCGTAAAATCTTATCCGGATAGATCATTCCGGTTTCCCAATAATTACTATAACCTTTAGCGTTTGTGTTTTTTGTGTTGTTAAAAACCGCTCCGTTATTAAAAGCGTTAAATTCGGCATAGCGGCTATCAAAAGCTAATAGTTCTTTTTTTGTTTTAATTGTAGAAGGGTTTAACCAAAAATCAGCATCTTTGGCTTTAACATAAACTTGCTCAAAACTATAAGGTACGCTTCCTGTATTATTATCCTCTCTCCATAAATAGGTTGCACCTGCATCTGCAAAAAATTTAGCTATGTAACTTTTTCCTCCGGGTATATACCACGAATCACTGTACTTAACATCCGTAAAAACTGTAGGTCTTTTTTCTGTTTTTTGCGCTAAACTTTTAAGAGTAGTGTAGTTTTTTTCTACTTCATTAAAAATTGAATCAGCCAATTCATTCTTATCTACAAATGCAGCAAAAAACTTTATCCATTCGGCACGGGCTAAGGGCGACTCTTCCTTATGATCTAAACTAACTGCTATTGGAATTTTAGTTAATAGGAGTTTTGGATTAACATCTTTTTTTGGATCTCCCATTCCAAAAGTAAATACAATATCCGGATCTAATTTGATGGTTTGTTCAAGATCAATTTCAGAACCTTTTGCCAATTCAAGAAGTTGCCCGGCTTTATGTTTAGAAATTATTTCAGGATTATTAAAATAATCAATGTTGTCAATTGCCGTTAGATTTTTTATCAGACCCAGTTCGCAGATCATATTTGCATAGATACTGCTTAGGGCTGCAATATTTTCGCAAGGACTTTTTACAGGAATAATAGTTTTCGGTATATTTTTTATTAATTCAGGATCTTTATAAATTAAATAAGTAGCAGTGGTATCAAAATTTGAACTATTTGCAAATACA
>JBEIEI010000004.1:0-38776 GCA_040382975.1 Flavobacteriales bacterium | reverse complement strand
CGGATTGTTAATTACGTATTTTTAAAAAGTGTTGATTTTATTGCGATACAGCGATTTTTTGATTTTATTTTACCTTTTATTGAGATTAATAAAAAAAAGAATCAACCATTTTATGCTTTAAAATTAAAATTGACTTTAACAGTAAACGGATAATTGAACTGCAATTTATTTACATTCTAAATTTTTTAGCCTAAAAACTTAACATTTATTTTATAAATTTTGAATGATTTTTAACAAAAAAAGAAACTTTTTGTCGACAAATACGTTATAGATGTAGAATTTCTTTAAATGATTGCCCTTTTTTATGTAACTTTACTTTCTTAATCCAACTCCGAAACATGAGACAACTAAAAATCACCAAATCCATTACGAATCGCGAAAGTGCATCTCTTGATAAATACCTTCAAGAAATTGGTCGTGAAGAATTAATTACAGCAGAAGAAGAAGTAATATTAGCAAAGAAAATTAAAGATGGTGATCAAGGTGCTCTTGAAAAATTAACCCGCGCTAACTTGCGCTTTGTGGTTTCTGTAGCAAAACAATACCAAAATCAAGGTTTAAGTTTACCCGATCTTATAAACGAAGGAAATTTAGGTTTAATTAAGGCTGCCCGCAGATTTGATGAGACCCGTGGTTTTAAATTTATCTCATATGCTGTTTGGTGGATCCGTCAAAGTATCCTTCAAGCTTTAGCAGAACAAAGTCGTATTGTACGTTTACCTTTAAATCAGGTAGGCTCTTTAAATAAAATTAATAAAGCTTACAGCAAACTTGAACAAGAATTTGAACGTGAGCCAAGTGCAGAAGAATTAGCGGATGCTTTAGATCTTCCAATTGACAAAGTTACTGATACAATGAAAGTAAGTGGTCGCCATGTTAGTATGGACGCACCTTTTGCTAATGGTGAAGAAAGCAGTTTATTAGACGTTTTAGTTAACCTTGACTCGCCAAAAGCTGATACAGGTTTAATGAACGAATCGTTAAGTAAAGAAATTGATCGTGCGTTAAGTACTTTAACTGAAAGAGAGCGCGATGTGGTTAAATTGTTTTTTGGAATTGGCTTGAACCATGGTTTAACCTTAGAAGAAATTGGTGATAAATTTGATCTTACTCGCGAACGTGTCCGTCAGATCAAAGAAAAAGCTATCCGTCGTTTACGCCATAGCAGCCGTAGCAAATTACTGCAACAATATTTAGGTCAATAATCTTAAAACTACTTATATAAACCCTCTTCAGAAATGTTGAGGGTTTTTTGTTGTCCAGGATTTTTGCCACGAATTACACTAATTCCACAAAAATAATTTATGTCTGGATTTCAATCATCTCTTGGCCTCAACCCTTCTCCGAATTGACAAGTTAAAGGTCTTTTAAAACTATTTTTTGATTAAACTCCATAGTTGTTTAGCTTTACCGGTAAAAATGCAACTCCTAAAAAAGATCATAGCCATTCTTATTTCTATCAGCCTTGGCTTAGTTTTTATTTACTCCGGCTACACCAAACTTTTACCCGTAATTGAAACCTTTGAATTTACATTTGTAGATATTGGTATTGCCAATTGGTATGCGGCTCCGATAATTGCACGTTTATTAATTGGCTTAGAATTTTTTATTGGTTTATTATTGATCATGAATTATAACCTTAAAAAATTCACACTTCCCTACACAATTGGCTTATTGCTTTTTTTCATCGTTTACTTAATAGTACAGATATCGATCAGTGGCAACAGCGGTAATTGTGGTTGTTTTGGAGAACATCATAAAATGACACCCTTACAAGCTATTATAAAAAATGTCATTATGATAGCCGGCGCTCTAATAGTTTTCTTCTTACACGATGGCTGGAAGGTGAAATTGAATAAATTGTTTTTAACGTTTATTGGAACTACTTTGTTATTAGTGCCTTTTATCATTAACCCGGTTGATTATGCTTATACCTCTAACAACTTAGATGAAAAAGTAAATTATCCTTTAGAACTTAATTTATTATTTGAACCCGAAGACACTTCAAAAGTTGAGATCCCTAAAATAGACCTTAGATCGGGCAAACACGTCATTGCCTTTATGAGCTTAACTTGCCCGCATTGCCGAATTGCAGCTAAAAAATTCAGGCTCATAAAAAAGAACAATCCCGATCTGCCTATTTATTTTATTTTAAACGGAGATAGATCAAAATATAAAAACTTTATTGAGGACACACATGCAGATAACATTCCTTCAAGTTACTGTTTAGGTAAATCATTCATTTACCTTGCCGGCGCCGAACTGCCGCGCATTTACTTTTTAGATAACGGGATATTGGTTAAAAAGGTAGATTATTTCGAACTAAACCAATATAATATTGAAGAATGGATAAAAACAGGTAAGCCTCAATAGCGCTATTTAAAGGCCTACCGATCGTTTAGCTCCACAATTTATTTAACGCCATATCTTTTTAAACAAAAAATTGCTTCCTCAAGCAAATTTTTTTATTTTACAGACTTATTAATTTCATTTTCATGAAGCGTATTTTACTTTTTTTATTTATTTCATTTTTATCGTTAAACTTTTTTTCACAAGTTTCATCTGCCAATTTGCCAATGGGGGAAGGAAATTTTAAAATTGAAGATCTTCCTAAAGTCATATTAAAAGAATTAAACCGCTTTAGAGTTAGCAAAGGTTTAGATACTATAGAAATGAGTGAAATGCTCCAGTTCTCTGCACAATTAAGTGCCGATAAAATGGCAGACGCTGGAAAAGATAAAATTGAACCAAAAACAACTTTAAAAAATTTAAAAAATGCAGGTGCAACCAAACGTGGCGAAGAATTAACCATGAAAGCAGCCGTTAGTAAAGGTCGCGAAGATTACAAAACAGAAGATGTTGCCAAAACCATTTATAACCGCTGGGAGAGTTACCAAAAAACATTACCAATTTTAATGAATCCAAAGTATACACTCGTTGGAATTTCATGTGAATTAGATGAAGATGGCAAAAAAGTATTTGTAAGCGCCGTTTTTGGTGGTTATGATATTAACAACGGCGGTGTTATCTACAAAAAACAATTAGCTATTCCATTTAACACAAAGTCAAAAAGCTTAAAAGGACCCGAAACTAAATTTTGTAAAAACTGCGACAGATGGCGCAATTATGATGTATTAGAAAAAGGAGTTTATGTTTCGGGCGATAAAGTATATTTAAAATACCCTAATGCAAAAGACCTTCGTCGCCTCCTTAAAAAAACAAAAGATGGTTTGGCTTTTGATATCGTGCAGCGCGACCAATACATTAACGCAGATTATAATATTGTAGATAATAACCTTTATAATAAAGGGATCATGAGCAAAGTAATTTATAAGGATAAATTATTTAAAAAGAATCTTTTGATCAACAAGGACCCAAAAGTAAATCGCAAAAATAAAAACAAAGGCATAGAAGTAGAACTTGGGAAATTTAATCCAAAAATTACCGGGCAATACGAAATTAATTTGATCGTAGTTCAGGATGGACGAGTGTGTAAAACGATCACAAGAGGTTATTATGAAAATGGAAAAATAGACAGTAAAACCCCAATAGGTATATTACCTTACGCAAACACAAGCGGACTTATGCCTCCATTTGAGCCTAAGAACGAAAGCTCGATCATTAATTTTACAATTCCGTTTGAAAAAAATAAATCAGAATATAAACCTGAAGACATTCAACCTTTTATTAAAGCATTGAACGAACCTGATTTTATTATTGACGGTTTATACATTTATGCCTATTCTTCTATTGAAGGGGATTCTGCAGCCAATGCGAAATTACAACGTAAGCGTGGCGAAAGTGTATTGGATGTTCTACAAGGTTTTCAAAAAAATAAGATCAATCCAACCATCGAAACAAAAGACAGTTGGGGTTTGTTTTTATTAGAAAATGAAGATGGAAAATATGCCAATATAGTTGCGCAAGGAAAACAAAAAGCCATAAAACAAATTAATGGCGATAAAAAACTTCAGGAAGAATTGGAGCCAATTTTAGCGAAGGAACGTTTTGCACAAATTATTATGGATATTACTTATGATGTAACCGGACCAAAAGAAGAGAAGTTCTCGAAAGTGAGTTTTGAACGTGCATTAAAGGCAAACAACTATCCGCAAGCTTATAAGATCATGGAATTTATGAATAAGCGTATTGCCGAAAATAAATATAAAGTAGAGTTATACGATAGTTTAAAAATTGAAGAAAATGCTAAAACAGTTGGATTAATAAACAACCGAGTACATTTTAAATATCAAACGAACAATACGGTTGATGAAGATGATGAAGCAACGTTTGACAGACTATTGAAATTTGAACCGGCAAATCCGATCTTACAGTACAACAAAGTATTTTGCCAATTAAAATTAGATAGCAACGCAGGTAATTTAGAACACCAAGCCAATGTGCAACAAACGATTGATGGCTTGTACGGAAAACTAGATAGTAATTATGTAAACGGCCTAAACATTGAGTGGCAGTTTAAAATAATGGAAAGTTTAGATACTATGGAGAATGCAGATGCATTAGTTGATGCCTGTATTGCTCGTATAAAATCCTTTTACAACATTAAGGATGCCAGCTGGCAAAATGCTTTAAAATTATCGTACGTTTTTTCAAGAGCAAAAGATTTTAAATACTCGTCAACATTACTGGAGCCTTATTTGAGCGCACCTGATGTAAATGAAAATTTGGTGTTTATGTATATCGCTTCTGCCAGCAGATTACAAGAGAAATATTATTCAAGAACATTTGCCAGAGCCTTACAAATTGCAAAAAATAAAAATCAAGACAGGTATTGTAAATTATTTGGAGATCCATTCATGACCTTTCAGGTTTTAGAAAACCCGGAAGTGAAAAAGGTTTACAAGGGTACTTGTCCGGAGGTGAAGTAGAATTATTTAAGTGTCATGCTGACGAAGGCGATGTGCTGAGCTTGTCGAAGTAAAGCATCTGTTAACCAGATCCCTCGTTCCTCGAGATGACACCTGTTTTTTTTACTTCTGTTTTAAATTTAAACTACCCAAACTGCTTCATATCCGCTGCAGTAATTTCTTTTCCACCTAAAATAATCAAGCGCTCAATTACATTTCTAAACTCACGAATGTTACCAGGCCAATTTCTTTCTTTCATTAGATTTAATGCTTCTGTAGTAAATGTTTTTTTTACAATTCCCATTTCTTCACAAATTAATTCTAAAAAATAATCCGTCAGCAATGGAATATCATCCTTTCTCTCATCTAAAGAAGGCACATGAATTGGAATAACACTTAAGCGATGAAAAAGATCCTGACGAAAGGTTTCTTTCTCGATCTCTTTTTCTAAATTTTTATTTGTTGCAGCAATTACCCTTACATTCACTTTTATTTCTTTATCGCCCCCTACTCTGGTAATTTTATTTTCTTGTAAAGCGCGCAATACTTTTGCCTGAGCACTTAAACTCATATCACCAATCTCATCTAAAAACAAAGTACCACCTTCAGCCAATTCAAATTTGCCTTTACGCTGTGCCACTGCACTTGTAAACGAACCTTTTTCGTGACCAAATAATTCGCTCTCAATTAATTCGGATGGAATTGCTGCGCAGTTAACTTCAATAAGCGGACCGTTAGCACGGTTACTTTTTTCGTGCAGCCATTTTGCAACTAATTCTTTTCCGCTACCATTGCTTCCGGTAATTAACACCTTTGCATCCGTTGGCGCAACTTTTTCAATGATATCTTTTATTGCTTGAATGGCTTTTGATTCGCCTATCATGTCAACAATTTTGGTGATCTTCTTTTTAAGCACTTTGGTTTCTGTAACCAAGTCACCTTTCTCCAATGCATTTCTAACCGACACCAATAAACGATTTAGGTCAATTGGTTTTGCTAAATAATCGTATGCGCCATTTTTAACAGCATCAACGGCAGTTTCGATTGTGCCGTGTCCACTCATCATTATAATAGCACTTGCAACTTTATTATCAATTAATTTTTGAAGTAATTCAATGCCATCTAATTTTGGCATTTTAATATCGCTTAAAATAATATCATAATTATTTTTTAGCGCCATGTCCAATGCCATTTGGCCGTCTTCGGCTTCATCTATTGCATGTTTTTCAAACTCAAGAATTTCTTTGATCGAACGGCGAATTGCCTTCTCATCATCTACTACTAATATTTTTGCCATTTTATTTTAAATTATTTTATTTTGCCCGACTGAATTATAAAATCCATTAACGCGCCTTCTTTTAAGGAATAAGTTGAAACACGCATTTTTTCGATCTTAAAAGCGTTAAGTATAAAATCAACCATTAAACATGATATAACGATCATATCTAATCTCATAGAAACCAAACCTTTAATTTTTTTTCGCTCTTCAAACGTTGAGTTTTTGATGCGTTGAGAGATCTGAAAATAATTATTCATATCGATCGTGTAGCAGGTTTTGGTTTCAGATAGTGCTTCGCCATTGAGTTCGCCGCTTACCATATCTACAATTGAATCAAAAGCCCCTGAAGATCCAATTAATTCTATTGGAGGAAATTTTTTTACTGCTTCAAAAATTGGCTGAAGCTGCGTGTTCATATAATTATTAATTTCTTGTATCTCTTTATCGGTAATAGGATCTGAGGGTGAAAATTTTTCCAGCATTCTTGCAGCCCCAACAGGAAAACTTTGTTTCCATAACATATCGGTATTATTGGCTAAAATAAATTCATTACTTCCACCTCCAATGTCCATAATTAAAGAAACAGAATTAGAAAGAGTAACGGCTTCTTTATTACCTAAATAAATTAATTCAGCCTCTCGGTTACCATCAATTATTAAAACATCAATTTGTGTCTGTCTTTTAACTTCTGCAACAAACGCTTTTCCATTAACAGCATCGCGTATAGCAGAAGTGGCAAATGCTAGAACTTTAGATACATTATATTTCGCTATTTCTTCGCAAAATGCTTTCATAGCTTCAACACCTCTTTTAAAAGGCTCTTCGCCAATAAATCCTTCGTTGATGGAGCCTTGTCCAAGCTTAACAGGAATACGTGTATTGAAAATTTTGCTGTATTTTTTTTGATTGTCGAATTCTACAATTAACAAGTTAAAAGTATTCGTTCCACAATCTATTACAGCTAATCTCATTTGTTAAAAATAGGGCTTTTTCGACAAAAACCTTTGTTTTTTTTAATTGGCTTAAGTATATTTATAGAAATCTAACTAACCAAAATATAAAAATGAAAAAAATTTTATTCGGGCTAATTATATGCTTGTGCATAGATCCTTTATTATCCCAAACTATTTATCCTCATCAAGTAGATGGTGAGATTTACGTAAAGTTTACTAAATCCGCGTTAAAAGAGGTTTCAAAAGAAGATCCTAATAACATCCCGATCTCCAAATTAAGTTCGGTTAATAAAATTTTAACGAAATACGGTGTTACCAGAGCTTACAAACCTTTTTATCAGGCGGATGATGATGCCAGACTTCCTTATATTTTAAAATTTGAATTTACTCAAATAAATAAAGTTGATGCGTTTATTTATGAAATGAGAAACGTTTCAGGCATAGAATATGCTGAAAAGGTAAATTTAAATACAACTGATGCAATGCCGAATGACCCGACATTTGGAACGCATTTAAATCAGATCAATGCACAAAATGCATGGAATGTTTTTAACAGTACAGCAAACGGAAATTCTAATATTACTGTAGCCATTGTAGATAATGCAGTTGCATGGACACATTCTGATCTAGTTGCCAACACATTTACAAATACCGCAGAAATTGCAGCTAACGGAATTGATGATGACGGGAATGGTTACATTGATGACAGAAATGGCTGGGACGCTGCGGATAATGATAATAATCCTATTCCTTCAAATACCGGAATGAACCACGGTAGTCATTGTGCCGGCATTGCAGGCGCAAGAACTGACAACGGTAATGGGGTTGCCTCTATTGGCTGGAACTTAAAAATAATCCCTGTAAAATGTCAAACAAATACCGGGTCTACAAGTGGAATTGCTAACGGCTATGGTGGAATTATATACGCTGCAAAAATGAAAGCTCGCGTGATCTCGTGTTCATGGGGCGGGTCTGGTGCAGCATCTGCAGCAGAACAAACTGTTATTGATTACGCTTGGAACAGAGGTTGTATTGTGATAGTAGCGGCAGGAAATGATAATAACTCTGTTTTACATTATCCTGGCGCATATAACAATGTTTATTGTGTGGCCTCTGTTGCAACCTCAAATGTTAAATCAGGTTTTTCTTGTTTTGGCACATGGGTTGATATAGCAGCACCTGGAGAAAATATTATGAGCACCGGAACTACTAATAATTATTTTGGCTCATCAGGAACTTCAATGGCTACACCTTTAGTTGCCGGTTTAGCAGGATTAATGTTGTCTAAATGTCCGTTCATGACACAAACAAACGTATTAAATTGTATTTCATCAACAGCTGTAAACATCTATTCTATTGCTGCTAACTCAGCGTTTGTTACAGGGAATCAACTAGGC
Source organism: Flavobacteriales bacterium (assembly GCA_040382975.1). Classification (GTDB taxonomy): domain Bacteria; phylum Bacteroidota; class Bacteroidia; order B-17B0; family Aurantibacillaceae; genus Aurantibacillus. The sequence goes on along the minus strand of JBEIEI010000004.1, from coordinate 30,279 downwards.
GCCGGTAGAATTGAAGCTTTTGCTGCTATGAATTGTGCGGCAGGTTTTTTAACTATACCTCCTGTTGCAAATTTTTTCACCTTAACAAGAAATGTTTGTCCAAACGTGCCGGTTTCATTTATTGATAGTTCGTTATACGCACCAACAAATTTTACTTGGACCTTTCAAGGTGGAACACCAGCTAGCTCAACATCATCAAATCCGAGTGTGCAATGGGCATCCCCTGGAACATATTCTGTTTCATTGATCGCGGCGAACGCCAATGGAAGTAACACTAAAAATAAAACTGCTTATATTACTGTTGCCGGACCAATTGCCTTACCCTTAGTAGAAGGCTTTCAGGGTTCGCAATTTTTACCCTCAAATTGGACATCTTTTAACGTTAACAATGACTTAAATTATTTTACACGAAAAACAGGTGTTGGAGGATTTGGAACAAGTACAGTTTGTGCTTTATATGACAACTATAATTTAGATGCCGCGCCTGACAGAGATCAAATGCGAACGCCTAAATATGATTTCACTGCTATTGGTGCTGCTAGACTGAGATTTGATGTAGCTTACAAACAATTCGACAACCAATACTCAGATACGCTTGAAGTGAGACTTTCAACTAATTGTGGTTTAAGCTGGACGAGTATATACTCAAAAGGTGGTGCTACACTTTCTACTTCTGCAGGCACTTTACAAGCAAATATATTTAGTCCAACTGCGGCGCAATGGAGAAAAGATACGATTGACGTTTCGGCTCTAACAGCCGGGCAAGGTAATGTAATGTTTAGTTTTGTAAATCGTGGTCACTATGGCCAGGCTTTATATTTAGATAATATCAATTTAGCATTTCCTACACCAACAGTAAATTTTAATGCTCCAGGAACAATTTGCGTCGGTTCTAATCTTAATTTAGTTAATACAAGTGTTGGAGCTGGGTCTTATGTTTGGTCAATGAACGGTGGAACCCCGGCAACCTCAACAGCTACTAATCCTTCAGTTACCTATTCGGCTGCAGGAGTTTATACCATAAATTTATTGGGCATTAACGGTACATCAACAGCAGTGGCCACGCAAACAGTAAATGTAATTAATGGTCCAACTATCCTAGTAAATACACCAACAGTTTGTGCCGGTAGTGCTGCAACATTAACGGCAAGCGGAGCTACCAGTTATACCTGGAGCACGGGACCAACTACGGCAAGTATTTCAGCTTCGCCATCTGTGACCACTGTTTATACTGTAACCGGCAGTAACGGAACTTGTCCTGCCAATAAAACTGCCACAATTGTTGCTACGCCAAATCCTACTGTAAGTGTAAACAATCAAACAATTTGTGCCGGTGGAACTGCCACTATTAATGCAACAGGTGCAACAACTTATTCTTGGAGTACAGGATTTACAGGTAATCCTTTAACAGTTTCTCCGGGTACAAGCACAACTTATACTGTTATAGGAACAACAACCGGTTGCACCAATACCAAAACCGTTAGTGTTACCATCGGGTCTTCATTATCTTTATTAATTGCTGCAAACCCAACAAGTAAATGCGCTACAGGATCATCTACTTTAACAGCAAGTGGGGCTACTAATTATACTTGGACACCGGGTGCTTCCAATGCTTCTTCTATCGTTGTTAATCAACCGATCACCACAAGCTATACACTTGTAGGAACAAATGGAGCGTGCACAGGGTCTACAACAACTACCGTAACGGTAATTCCAACTCCATCATTTGCAATTGCAACTTCACCTTCACAAACAATTTGTGCAGGAAAAACAGTAACAATGACTGCAAGTGGTTTTTACACAACTTATACCTGGATAACACCAACCGTTACTGCGGCTTCATATACTGCTGCTCCGGGCTCATCAACATCTTACACCGTTTCTGCAATTGGTGCAGGTGGCTGTAATACTTCGAGTGTTGTTTCAATAACCGTAAAAACAAATCCTCTTACCGCGTTAACGTCAACCAATGCTAATTGCACTAATCCTTGTTCAGGATCAGCAAACGGTATCACTACTTTAGGCACTGCACCTTATACTTATAGTTTAACAGGAGGCTCATGTACTTCGTTACCTTGTTCGAATTTATGTGCCGGTAATTATACGTTAGTGACCAATGATGGTTCAGGTTGTACTTCTGCCAATACCTTCTCAATTTTTGCACCAACAAATAATATGGTTACAAGTATCTCTGCTACTAACGCTGCATGCGGAACTTGTTCTACAGGTATTGCTAGCTTAAATGTTACAGGTGGTGTGAGTCCTTATTCTTATACTTGGTCGCCAAGCGGAGGAAATAACTCTACTGCTTCAAATTTAGCGCCTGCTTGTTACACTGTGGTTGTTTCGGATGCATTTGGTTGTTCAGTTTCTACATCAACTTGTATTGGATTTAGTACCGGATTAACAAACACTACGCTTTATAATAATTCTTTATTAGTGTATCCTAATCCTGCGCAAAGCAACGTCACAATTGAATACCAAGGTGTATCATTTAATTTTGCCTTATACAACAACTTAGGACAGTTAGTTGCTGCAAATCAAAACAACCAAAGTAAGGCAGTAATTAATTTAAATGAATTCGCTAAAGGGATTTATTTAATTGAAGTTGAGATCGGAAAAGAAAAACTGAGGAAGAAACTAATTATTGAATAATTAGAATACAATTCAAAAAAAAGGTCGAGAAAAATTTCTCGACCTTTTTTATTTCAAAACAGTTTAAATAAATAGGAATGAACATTTACCTCATCTCTGAGGTTATTGAAACGTCATGATCATTCATACACTTAAAATGGCCTTTAGGACACTTTTTATAACCGAGCTTTGAGCATGGACGACAACTTAAATTTTTTACCTCTAAAATTTTATTTTCGAGATTTGGTAAATAGGGCGACATGCCAAATTCGGGAATAGTATTTCCCCACAAAGAAATTATTTTTTTATTATAAGCTGCCGCAATATGCATTAAACCTGTATCGGAACTTACCACCCACTCTGCCTGCTCAATAATAGAAGCACTTTGATTGATGGTGTATTGCCCGCAAGTATTTATCAATTGCGGAAATTGTTTTTGTAATTCATCACCAACCGGCTTATCCTCTTTCCCGCCCAAAACAATTATTGGCAGTTTACTGTTTTTACAAATTTCGCTAAGTTTATTTAAAGGGATCTTTTTTGTGAAATAAGAACCTCCTACAACAAGTGCAACAAATGTTTTTTGCAAATGATCAGTTAATAAACTCGAAACATCCACCCGATCATTTTGATGCATAAAATGATCTAATCCTTTACCATCACTTTTAATACCAAGAGGTGCAACCGCATCAAAATATCGATCCACAATATGTTTGTTTGGTAGCTTATTTATCTGCTTAAAATTTACAGCTAAAAATTTTTGAAGGTTGAGTTTATCAAACGAGTAATTTTTTGCTTTTAATTTTTGCTTTAAACGTAAACTTCTCAAGTTTTTATGAAGATCGATCACTACATCAAAATTCTCGGCCTTTAATGGCTCATATAGTTCAGAAATATCTTCTTTAAACGTATGAACTTTATCAATATATGGGTTGTGAATTAAAATATTTTTAAAAACCTCTTTGGTAACATAGTGAACCTCAGCATCAGGAAATTGCTTTTTAACACAACGAATAACCGGTGTGGTTAAAACAATATCACCAATAGAACTAAAACGTATTATTAAGATCTTTTTAAATTTCACAAATAAATATATTAATTCTTAAGCACTTTTCTATCGCTAATTCCTTTTAAATATGAGTTTAAAAAGATGGTCACCAAAATAACCAAAACACCAATATAGAACGTAGGTTTCACCTCTTTATTTTCGTTATAAAATAAAATGGCCCAAATAATACCATAAACCGTTTCAAGATTAACGGTTAAAACAATTGTATACGGACTTATATATTTTGAAAGATCGACTGCTGCAATAAAAGGAAAAACGGTACACACCAAACTCAATAACAATAAACCAATAATCGAAGAATTATCAAGTACAAAAAACTCAGGTTTAAAATTTCCGTTAAACGCTAAAAACAATGATAAACTTACCAAGGCTGCACTTAACTCATAAAAACTTACAATACCTGGTTTTAATTTATGAGCAAGGATTGCATTAAAAACGCCAAACAACGACGATGTAAACGCAGCAACAATCCCTAATACAATTCCTAACCAATACTCTGTTTCTATAGAAAAGATCAAAGCTATTCCACCCATAATAATTAAGCCAATAATTACTTCGTAAAAACGAACTTGTCGCTTAAAAAATATTGGCTCTATTATAGCGCTAAATAAGGTACCGGTGCTAAAAGCAACCATTGTAACGCTGATATTGGATTCTTTAATGGCGCCATAAAATGCCAGCCAATGGATCATTATAATAACCCCTATCCCGCTTAATTGCCAAAAATGTTTTGATGAAATTTTTAGATCATGCTTTGTGATCTTTAAATACAAAAACATGACTGCCACAGTAATTAAAACACGGAACCAAACCAGTTGATATGCGTCTGTATTAATAAAGCGTCCTAATACCGGAGAAAAACCCCAAATAAAAACGATTATATGCAGCAGTAAATAATGTTTATTTATACCTTTATTCAATGAATGCAAGATAATTTAATGGTTATGATAAACAATTTAATTTATTTTGATAATAATGCAACTACCAAAGTTGATAAAGAAGTTATTGAAACCATTATCCCATTTTTTGACCAAAATTATGGTAATGCCGCCAGTAAACTGCATGCTTTTGGCTGGGTGGCGCAAGCCTCAGTAGAAACTGCTACAAAACAAATTGCGCATTTAATAAATTGTGAGGAGTCTGAATTAATTTTCACTTCAGGTGCCACAGAATCTATAAACCTTGCTTTAAAAGGAATTTTTGAAGCCTACAAAAGCAAAGGCAATCATATTATTACCTGCAAAACCGAGCATAAAGCTGTTTTAGACACTTGCTTGTATTTAGAAGGTCAAGGGGCAGAAATTACCTATTTAGATGTTGATAAAGAAGGATTAATTGACCCTGAAGAATTAAAGGATGCCATAAAACCGACAACCATTTTAGTAAGTATTATGGCTGCCAATAATGAAACCGGCGTTATACAACCTATAGAAAAAATTGCAGAGATCTGTAATGACAAAGACGTTCTGTTTTTTTGTGATGCAACACAATTTGTTGGCAAAGAGCGTTGCGATGTTGCTGAACTTGGCATTCACTGCATGGCCTTTAGTGCGCATAAAATGTACGGACCAAAAGGCATAGGTGCATTGTATGTGAGACGTAAAAACCCCAGAGTTAATTTAATAGAACAGATAAATGGTGGCGGACATCAAAACGGAAAGCGCTCGGGCACTTTAAACGTACCCTTAATTGCAGGCTTTGGAAAAGCGGCCGAATTGTTTGAACAAAATTTTTGGGATATAGGCTCACACGTTTCTAAACTAAAAAATTATTTCGAACATCAGTTGTTAGATATTGAAGGACTGAGAATTAACGGCAGCACAAAACACAGACTTTATAACACAAGTAATCTAACCTTTCCACAAACAAAAAAAATAACATCACTTCTAAATAAATTCGCATTTTCCAGTGGCTCTGCATGCGCATCTGCAAACCCTGAACCATCGCATGTTTTAACCGCTATGGGTTTAAGCGAGGAAGAAATAAAAAATTCATTCCGTTTTAGTTTTGGAAAAAACAATACGCTCGATGAAGTAAAGCTATTAGTAGAAGAAATAAAAAAACTTTAGAATAAATTTTAACGGTGTTTTAATTTAAGGAGGCAAACTAAAAAAGGTCCGGTAAAAACCGAACCTTTTAAAAATTATATTTATTTCTTTTCTATCCATTTTCTGGCATTTACAAAGGCCTCTAGCCAAGGCGACACCTCATCCTTGTGGTCGCTATCTTTATAATTTGCCCAATTCCAAGGGAAAGTAGAACGCTCAATGTGTGGCATCATTACTAAATGCCTTCCTGTTGTATCGCACATCATGGCTGTATTAAAGTCTGAACCGTTAGGATTTGCAGGATAACTTTCGTAACCATATTTTGCTACAATATTGTATTTATCTTCAGCGTATGGTAATTTGAATTTTCCTTCGCCGTGCGAGATCCAAACACCCAGGGTTGCTCCTTCTAAAGAAGAAAGCATAACCGAATTATTTTTCTGGATCTTTACAGATGTAAATCCGCTTTCGTGCTTGTTAGAAGTGTTGTGATGCATTTTTCCGTGCACTTCATGTTCCGGATTAATTAATTCTAATTCCATTAACAATTGACAACCGTTGCAGATACCTACCGATAAAGTGTCTTCGCGCTTAAAGAAATTTTTCAAAGCTGTATTTGCTTTTTCGTTATATAAAAACGCGCCTGCCCATCCTTTTGCAGAACCTAAAACGTCTGAATTAGAAAAACCTCCAACTGCACCAATAAACTGAATATCTTCTAAATTCTCTCTTCCTGAGATCAGATCTGTCATGTGCACATCCTTCACATCAAAGCCTGCTAAAAACATAGCATTAGCCATTTCGCGCTCTGAATTACTTCCTTTCTCACGAATGATAGCGGCTTTTGGTCGCTTCCCCCCTTCGCTTGAAGTGACAGGCTTTTTACCATCAAAATGCTTTGGAAATGTAAATTGTAAAGCTTGATTTTTATAATTGTTATAACGCTCTTGCGCCATACCATTCTTAGATTGTTTAGAATCTAATAAGAACGATGTTTTGTACCAGGTATCTCTGGTTTCAGAAACATTGAAGGTAAAAGCATCTGCATTGTTTTTTATTGTAAACGTATTGCCTTCAACTACTGATCCTATTTTAAAAATTTCAATGGCGTTTTGTTTAAACACAGATTCAACTGATGCGTCAGCCTGGAAAACGATAGCAATGTTTTCATTAAAAAATGCTTTAACCGTATCGCTTTCTTTTAACGATGACAGATCGTAATTAGCGCCTAAGTTCACATCTGCAAAACATAATTCTAATAAAGTGGTAATTAAACCACCGCTACCAACATCATGTCCTGCTTTGATCTTACATTCTTTGATGAGATCTTGTAATACATTAAATGCTTTTTTAAAATAGGCCGCATTCTTAATAGTTGGTGCTTCGGTACCGATCTTATTTAGAATTTGTGCAAATGAAGAACCTCCTAATTTAAAAGTGTCTTGCGATAAGTTTAAGTAATAAATATTTCCGCCATTGCGTTTTAAAACAGGCTCAACAACTTTGGTAATATTATTACAATTACCCGCAGCCGAAATAATAACGGTTCCCGGAGCAATCACTTCATCATTTGGATATTTTTGTTTCATTGACAAAGAATCTTTTCCTGTTGGAATATTGATCCCTAATTCAATTGCAAATTCTGAACAACCTTTTACGGCTTCGTATAAACGCGCATCTTCACCTTCGTTCTTACAGGCCCACATCCAGTTTGCTGAAAGTGAAACGGAATGTAGGTTATCTTTTAATGGCGCCCAAACTAAATTAGACAGCGCTTCGCCAATAGCATTTCTTGAACCTGCAACAGGATCAATTAAAGCAGCAATAGATGAGTGACCAATAGTTGTTGCAATACCTTGTTTTCCTTTGTAATCTAAAGCCATTACACCAACATTGTTAAGCGGTAATTGTAATGGTCCTGCACATTGTTGTTTTGCAACACGGCCACCAACACAACGGTCTACTTTGTTAGTTAACCAATCTTTACAAGCTACAGCTTCTAATTGCAATACTTGTTCTAAATAATTTGGAATATTTGCTGTTGTATATTTTAGATCTGAATAATTTATTTTAATTGTTTTATCCGTCATGATGGTTTTTGGTGAACTTCCAAAGAAATCTTCCAAAGCATAATCCATCGGCTTTAAACCGGTGGTTTTTGACTGAAAGGTAAAACGATGATCGTTAGTAACATCCCCCACCTGATACATAGGTGAACGCTCGCGATCGGCAATACGTTGTAACGTTGCTATATCTTTTTCACCAATAACTAATCCCATACGCTCTTGCGATTCGTTACCAATAATTTCTTTAGCAGATAATGTTGGATCACCAACAGGTAATTTATCCAGATCAATTAATCCACCGGTTGCTTCAACTAATTCTGATAAGCAGTTTAAGTGTCCGCCTGCGCCATGATCATGAATAGATACAATTGGATTATTATCACTTTCCACTAAACCACGTATGGCGTTAGCAGCACGTTTTTGCATTTCAGGATTAGAACGTTGAATAGCATTTAATTCAATACCTGAGCCAAAAGCTCCTGTATCTGCAGAAGAAACAGCAGCGCCGCCCATTCCGATGCGATAATTTTCTCCACCCAGAATAACAATTTTATCGCCTTTGTGCGGCGTTTTTTTAATGGCTTGATCTAATTTTCCATAACCAATACCACCCGCTTGCATGATCACTTTATCATAACCGATCTTGCGATTGTTCTCGACTCCGCTCGAACTGACACTTTTCTCTTCGTGTTCGAAAGTTAATACCGATCCGGTTATTAATGGTTGTCCGAATTTATTACCAAAATCAGAAGCACCATTAGAGGCTTTAATTAAAATATCCATTGGCGTTTGGTATAACCATTTACGCTCTTTCATCCCTGCTTCCCATGGCCTGCTGTCACCCTGAGCTGTCATGCTGAGCGGAGTCGAAGCAGAGTCGAAGGGTTCAAGGCGAGAATAAGAAGTCATATACACCGCGGTTCCTGCTAAAGGTAAAGAACCTTGTCCGCCTGCTAAACGGTCACGGATCTCTCCGCCGGAACCGGTTGCTGCGCCGTTAAAAGGTTCTACAGTTGTTGGAAAATTATGTGTTTCTGCTTTTAATGACAGTACTGAATCAAATTCTTTCTCTTCATAAAAATCAGGTTTATCGGCACTTTTAGGGGCAAATTGAACAACCTTTGGTCCTTTTACAAAGGCTACATTATCTTTATAAGCAGATACAATTTCGTTTGGATTGGTCTCTGATGTTTTTTTAATTAATTTAAAAAGTGACGTTGGTTTTGTTTCTCCATCAATAATAAATGTTCCATTAAAAATTTTATGGCGACAGTGTTCTGAATTAGCTTGTGAAAAAGCAAAAATTTCTGAGTCTGTTAATTTTCTGCCAAGTTTATTGGATAAGTTATTTAAATAATCAACCTCTTCCGAACTCAAAGCTAAACCTTCTGACTTGTTATAAGCAGCAATATCAGTAATATCTAGAATGGGTTCCGGCTTAACATTGATCGTATAAATTTCCTGGTTTAATTCAGAATATTTTTGAGAAAGCATTGGGTCAAAAGAATTAAAATCGGATGCTACTTTTTCAAATTCTTCAATTCGGATAATACCCGAGACACCCATATTTTGAGTGATCTCAACCGCATTGGTACTCCAAGGGGTAACCATTGCTGCGCGAGGACCAACAAAGAAGTCAGATAGTACGGATTTCTCAATTTTATGTGCGTTACCAAAAAGCCAATTTAACTTATGAATATCTTCTGACGAGATCTCTTTTTGTGTTTGAACAGCAAAAACAGTATTGGATTGGTTTCCGAAGAAATAAATCATTTTATGTTAATTTTGAGTGTATATTTTGAACGCACAAAGTTAATTTAATTAGATTAATACGCCAATTTTAACTCAAGCCTACACGAAATCTTAAAAACAAAACCCTTTAAAAACAGTGGTTTTTATCAACACTAAGCGGAAAGTAGGCTGTTTTTGAAAAAAGCCAGCTTCTGCCAAACCACATTTCTGAAGAAAACCGGTAAAAATTAAAATTCAAATATTATGCCAATAGTTGGCGTTGCCGATAGATCGTTGTTTTGAAGGATAACCGGAATTGCGTTTGAACCATCATTTTTAATTGTGTTACCATCTGTTGTCTCAAAACCGGTATTATCTGCATTTCTTTTAAAAGTATAATTTGGAGCGCTTTGCTGACGGAATAATAACACGTTTTGCACATCAATAAATAGATCTAAAGAAGTTCGTTTAAAGTTAAATTTCTTATCTATACGTAGATCGAGTTGATTAAAAAGGTTAAGTCTTTTGGAGTTTAGCTTGGAATAATCTAAAACACCGGTACCTAGCAATAAATAATTTTGCTGCGATGCATTTAAATCAAAAGGAGTATAAGGCAAGCCTCCCGATAGTCTATATTTTAAACCAAGCTGCCAATTCTTTTTAAATTTATATCCAAGTGTTGCTGAAATTAAATGCTGATTGTCCCATGAAGATTCAATTAATTTATTATCCGAACCCGAAAAAGTACTTCTAACAAATGTGTAACTGAAAACATAAAATATTTTTTTTATTAATTTTTGCTGAACAAAAAATTCAAAACCATAACATTCTCCTTTACCGTTACTATTTATTCTCTCGCTACCAATAGATCCAAAATCTCCGCCCTGGTTTGCTAATGAAATGCCATTTGCGACTGAAACAGGATAATTATTATATTGCTTATAAAAGCCTTCTACAGTAAACCTTAAACTCTCTTTTGGCAAAAATTGAGTACCTAATACATAATGGTTAGATTGAATATATTTCATTGATCTATTTGCTAATTGACCACTCGGATCGCGGTAACCTAAAGTCGTGTATGTTGGTATTTTATAGTAGCTGCCAATAGAGCCTGTTATATCAAACTTTGTGCTGATATGATATGCCATGGAAAGCCTTGGAGATAATGTATTTAATGGATTGTTACCGTCTTTAAGAAAACTATTCATATCGGTACGTAAACCAAATGAAACTAATAGTTTATCATTTAAAATGTTTTTTGCAATTGTTGCAAAAGCGCCATATTTAAAAAACTCAATATCGCTATTAAAAGTAATTTTTGTTGCAGGTAAAATTTCGTTACCTATCGAATCAGAAATAGCATTTGTAACCTGGCTAAATAATTTGGTGTTATATTTTACGTATTGCGCCATAACGCCTCCACTTATTTTCCAACCATTTATGTATTTATTAATATCCCATCTAAATTTATTTTCAATTTCTTGAGAACGTAATTTAAATGTGCGGCTAGCTTCTATTTGCCTATCATCCTCAAATTTATCTAAGGCGTTATTAAACATGTTACGACTTACCGTAAAATTCATGTAACCTTTATCTATTAAATGTTTTAAAGAAAATCCGGTTGTGTAATTCCATTGGTTTATGTAGGGCAAAGAACGTGTGATGTAAATATTTTCGGGTGTTGAATTTTTTGGTGTAGCAAATGCAAATTCATCAATGGCACCAATACCAATAGCTGTAAGGGTGGTTTTATTATTAAACTTGTGTGTTACCTTATATTGAAAATCCCAAAAATTTGGACGAATGGGCAGATCGATCAACTGAAAAAGAAATTGCAGGTAAGACCTCCTTGCTGAGGCAAGAAAATTTGTTTTTTTTCCTAAGGGCCCCTCTAAAGTTGTGGCTAATTCTGTTCCGCTTATTCTAAAATTACCCGATAATTTTTCAGGGTTTCCTTCTCTCTGTTTGATTATGAATGTTGAAGCAAGCGCATTATCATATTTAGCATCAAATGCACTTGAACTTAATTTCACATCTTCAATAAATGAAACGTTTAAAATACCTGTGGCACCACCACTGCTTCCTTGAGTTTGAAAGTGATTCAATACTGGAATTTCGATCCCATCTAAATAATAAACATTCTCGTTAGGAGCACCGCCTCTAATAATAATATCGTTTCTGGCAGCGCCTCCGGACGAGCCACCAACTCCGGGCAAGGTTTGTATTACTTTAGACACATCGTAATTTCCTCCCGGATTACTTTTGATCTCTTCGGTTGTTAACTGTTGAACGGATAAAGGTGTGATCATATCTGTGGCAACAGCAGATTTTCCTTTATCAAACGTAACTTCAACTTCTGTCAGATCAGAAGAGCTGGCCTCCAATTCAAAATTAATAATTTGAGCATTTCCTGAAGTAACCACAATGTTTTCTTTGATCATGGAAGTATATCCGATAAATGAAGATTTTAAACGATAGGTTCCAACCGGTACGGATATTTTAAAATTACCATCTGTATCGGTTATGGCACCGTTAGTAGTTCCCTCAATAAAAATGGTTGCACCGATGATTATTTCTTGTGTGTTTTTATCTTTTACATTACCAATAATTACACCTGTTTTTTGACTTCTACCATTTAAGAAAAAAAAGATACTTAAAAAAAGGGTTGCATAAATCTTAGTCATATCTTAAATGTTAAATTGCTTTTGCGTGATTGATAACAAAAGTAGATTGTTTTTGTTTAACAAAAGGAAATTATTATTCAAAGATGCAATAAAAAAAGTACAGAGAATAACTATTTTGATTAACAGAAACAGGACACCCATTAGTGCCTTTAAGGATAAGACTTGAGGGTTTTTATTGGATTTAGCAGAAAAAAACTTTTAGATTTTCCTTAAAATCAAAAACCCCGCTAATTCGGGGTTTCATTTGATTTATTAAGCGGGCAATTAGAGAGAAATGTCTAATCTTTTTCTTGAAGATTTGGAAAAAATTATACACTTTATCAGAAACTATGAAGCCTCTTAATTGCGAAAGCTCTTCCTGAACCTGACTTTAAATACTTTTCAAACTCATAAGCTTTATACTTATCAAAAAATACCGACTGATGGACAACTTTAATCGGCAATCGTGAAGAGGTATATTTTATGTCACCCTTTTCATGTCTTGATAAACGATCATTTATGTCATTTGTACAACCTACATAGTAAGTCTCATCAGAACATTTTAAAATATAAACAGTCCACATACAATAAAATCAAAAAACCAGTTTGGGAATTCCAAACTGGTTTAATTTTAACTCTCCTTCGCGAGCGTGCGGACTGCGTCCGTCGTAGCTCGCTTCGGCGAGCGAAGGCGGAGAAAGAGGGATTCGAACCCTCGGTACGGTTACCCGTACGCATGTTTAGCAAACATGTCCTTTCGGCCACTCAGGCATCTCTCCGTTTTTTTTGCATTGCAAATTTAATTAATTTTTAATTATTATCTATAATTTTTTTTAAAATATTAATTGTCGTCTAAATACACGTCTATCAAGCCTTCCGGGGCATTAAAGAATAGTTTTTTTTCATTTTCATCTATCTTTTCAATAAAATCTTCCACTAAAGGCAAAATTATTTCTTTCTCTTTGTACATAATAGACAATAATACTTGGTGTCCATTATCACTCACGTTAAAAACAGTGCCTAGCGAGCCAAATTTGCTGTCTATTACCTCAAAGCCTTGCCAATCAAATTCTTCCTCTTGCTCATCTAAAAGATCGGTGTTTACATGTACTTTTTTACCAATTAAAAGCTTTGCTTTTTCAATTGCATCTACATCTTCTAACTCAATAATATAACCGCTATTGTTTGGAGAAAGTTCTTTTACAAAGTAAGGTGCCAATCCGGTTGATGTTTCGATAAAAATGGCTTTTACATCTTCACTAAAAAATTCTTTATCGGCCTTAATAATTAACTGACCTTTTACGCCATGGGTTTTACTAAAATATCCAATTACTGAAAGATCCATTAGGCTAAAGTAGCTTTTACAAAACCAACAAATAACGGATGTGGGTTTTCTACAGTACTTTTATATTCAGGATGAAATTGAACACCCATAAAAAACGGATGATTTGAAAGCTCTACGATCTCTACCAAGCCACCATCTGGATTAACACCCGAAAGGATCATTCCTGCTTCTATGAATTGTTTTTTATACTCATCGTTAAACTCGTAACGGTGACGGTGGCGTTCGTTTATCAGCGTTTTATGATACGCGCTAAATGCCAATGTTCCTTCTTCAACAGCACATTTATAAGAACCTAATCGCATAGTGCCGCCCATATGAGAAATTGTTTTTTGATTTTCTAAAAGATCAATAACAGGGCTGCTTGTAGCAGGATTCATTTCGCGACTGTGTGCGTCCTTTAAGCTTAATACATTTCTTGCAAATTCTATTACGGCACATTGCATACCTAAACAAATACCTAAAAACGGGATTTTATTTTCTCTTGCATATTTTATTGCTGCAATTTTTCCTTCTATTCCTCTTGTTCCAAAACCCGGCGCAACTAATATACCCTTTAAGCCAATTAATTTTTGTTTAATATTTTCTTCTGTAATATCTTCACTATGGATCCATTCCAATTTAACTTTACATTCGTTAGTTACGCCTGCATGAATAAACGCTTCTGCTATGGATTTATAAGCGTCTTTTAACTCAACATATTTTCCAATTAAACCAATAGTGACTTCCTTTTTTGGGTTATTTAATTTATCTAAAAAGCCTTTCCAAACGTCTAATTGCGGTTCTCCTGAAGCTTCTATCCCTAATTTTTTAAGAACGATCACATCTAGTTTTTCTTTTTCCATTAACAACGGAACTTCATAAATAGAAGATGCATCTAATGCCTCAATAACTGCATTGGGTTCTACGTTACAGAACAATGCAATTTTTCTTCGTATATCTTGGTTCACTGCATGCTCTGCTCTACAAACTAAAACATCGGGCTGAACGCCATGCTCTAATAATAATTTTACTGAGTGCTGTGTAGGTTTTGTTTTTAATTCTCCTGATGTAGATAAATAAGGTAATAATGTTAGGTGAATTACCATACAATCATTTCCCATTTCCCACTTTAGCTGACGAACAGCCTCAATATAGGGTAATGACTCGATATCGCCTACAGTGCCTCCTATTTCGGTGATAACAAATTGGTATTGGCCTGTTTTTCCAAGAATTTTTATTCGGTTTTTTATTTCGTCGGTTATATGCGGAATTACCTGAACAGTTTTACCTAAATACTCACCCTTACGCTCCTTTTCGATAACATTTTGGTAAATACGACCGGTAGTTACGTTATTGGCCTGCGATGTAGGCACATTTAAAAAACGTTCGTAATGCCCAAGGTCTAGATCGGTTTCAGCGCCATCATCTGTAACATAGCATTCGCCATGCTCATAAGGATTTAACGTTCCCGGATCGACGTTGATATATGGATCGAGTTTTTGAATGGTTACTGTATAGCCGCGTGCTTGAAGTAATTTGGCTAAACTTGCAGAGATTATTCCTTTTCCTAGAGAAGATGTTACCCCACCGGTAACAAAGATGTATTTGGTATTTATTGACATAACAGTTTTTTAGAAACTGTAGACAAAAGTAGACAAAAAAAAGACTTAAAGAGCTAATTTTTTTGCATCCTTTACCAACAAAATTGGGGTTTTTAGACTAAAATAAATGCCCAAGGAGTTGAATTCTTAAAAAAAAACGTTAAATGATATCACTATTAGTAATTATATTTTTAGGGGGCAAAGTTTGCTAAAATTATTTATTTAAATATACCCATCGTCACAAGATCATCCAACGCAATACGCTTTCCTTTGTAAGTAACTGTAACAAATGCATCGTTTTGTCCAGCAATAACAACCTTTTTATTGTGTTCGTATACCTTGCGCAAAGTTTTAAATTTGCCGCCAACGGTAATTCTAGTAATTCCATCCAATAGTAGTATATTTTCTATTGGGCCAAGTTTAACTAAATGAGGAAATTCATAATTTTTTGGATTTTTACATGCTGCCACTTGCACTCTAAAATCCATACTATCGGCACTTATATCGGGATATTTTTCGGTAAATAATCTTACTTTTTCCTGAGCAAGAGTTTTAGGGACAAAATTTTCAATCGTTGTAACACCCGAATTAGAAGACCCCACCGATTTAGCGCTCGCAACAGTTGGACTTGTTACAACAACTTTAGAAGTTGTGTAAAAATTTGACGGATCGTTCTTTGTAACAGCATCAGGTGATTTGGTTGTTGCCGGTGTTACTGTGGTTTTTGCAGTAGTTGATAAGCTTGTTGGATTGGTTGTTTTTGTTGCTATACTTGGGGTAACAAATACAGTTTTAGTTACCGAAACAGTTGGTGTTATTTTATTTACCGCAAGGTTTGGTGAGGTAATTGTAGGGGATTGAACAGCTTTTACAAGAGTTGCAGTAGCAACCGTATTTACTAAATCGGTAACCGGGTCAAAATTAATGTCAAGTGTTTTTTCAATAAAACCATTAATGCCATCGGTAGTTACAGTAAATGTTTTAGGGGGCAATTTAGACCTAGTGAACGTTACTTTATACAGATTTCCAAGCGGCAAACTAACTAAATAATTTCCTTTGTTGGATCTAAAACTTTTATAAACAAGATTATTATTTGAAACAATTTCTATTTTTATTTCTGCATCAACCGCTTCTTTATTTTCAGAAATAGTGCCCTTTAACAAAAGTAATTTTGATTGACTTAATTCAAAACCAGTTTCGATGCTGTAAATATCCTTTAAACCCGAACCTCCTTTTTTTCCTACAGAGTAATAGCCTTTTAACCCATTTGCAGATAAAGAAAAATTAATATCATCATCGGGGCTATTAATAGGATATCCTAAATTTTCTGCCTTTTTAAAAATAGAATCCTTTGTATCCATACTTGCCTTAAAAATGTCATAACCTCCACTGCTTTTTAAACATTTAGAACTAAAGAATAAAGTAGTTCCATCGGCATGAATGAAAGGAAAATCCTCATCAAAAGGGGTGTTTATTGAATCGCCCAAATTGACAATTTTACCCCAAGTAGAATCGGCTAATAATTGCGCACGGTAAAGATCTTTTCCTCCATACCCTCCACTTCGCTCACTTGCAAAATAAAGGGTTTTACCATTGGGAGTTAAGGTGCAGGGCCCATCCCAAGAATAAGTATTCACCTTCCCTTTTAATTTAGTTGGCTTTGAATAGGTATCGATGGTTAAATAACTTTCATAAATATCTCCGTGGCCATCCATAATATTTAAATAGGTAAATAATATTTGGCCGTCTTGACTGATGGAAAGTGCCACATCGTTTGCATTAGTATTAATATTATCTAAAGCAATAGGCTCTTGAAACTTTCCGTTTTGTTTTTGTGAAAGATAAATATCCGAAGTATACACGCCGTATTCATCCGGTTGCAACTGTGCGTTTAATTTTCCGCCTTTACTTTTAGTGCCGGTGTAATTAAACACCATCATTCCCTCATCAATTGAAATTGTGGGAGAGAACTCTTCACCACCGGTATTTATGATGCCTCCACTATTTTTGATCTTTGCTTTATTCGGATTTGCGTAATAATACTTTGCATTAGTAATATATTGTTTTAAAAGGATTGCGTTTGCTTTGTCATCAGGTCTAATACGCTTATAAGAAAGATGTTTATTTATAAAATCTATCGCCTCATCAAATTTATAATTATAATGATAAGCACGCGCAAGATCATATTCGATCATATCTATACCGTCATTAATGGCGTAAACATCTGCTAATGCTTTTAAGGCCTCGTCGTGCTTATCGCTTCTGTACAAACAACAAATGCCATATAAATATTTAATAAAATCCTCTTTAGGATGATTTAAATTTACTTTTTCAACAATTGGCAACGCCATCACGTAATTTTTTTCTTCGTATAAAAACAAAGCATTATCTAAAGAGTCGCGCTCGGTAACTCTCCATTTTCGGGTATTGGTTATTTGGGAAAAAACCAATACAACTAGAAATTGTAAAAAAACAAGTAAAAAGATCCTCATTATTTTAATTCCTTCGATAAATATTAAATTCGATGCCTTTATAGAATTTAGTTGAAAATAACTTTTTATTTTCAACCCCTAAATACTTTTCAAATAAATTGCTATTATTTTTCAAATCATGAAATGATTGAATCAAAAAAATAGTAGAATTATTTGGATAATTTATTTGTTTAATTACATCCAAATCATTCGCAGCAAAAATATTATTTTCTTTACATATCGAATCTGATTTTCTATGATCTAAAAAGCCATTGTAAGCGTAATATAAAAAAAGATTTAAATTATCTTTAGTATTAATTATTACTACATCATCCTTTTTTTTATTCTTAACAACCAATGCTGAAATGATTTTATAATCACTCGAATTTCTTTTTACTAAATTAAGGCTAAAAGTTTCAAACCCAATAAAAAACAAAACAATAAAAACGCCAACTTTTTTTATTTCAAATAACTGATCAACTACTAACAGTGTAGCAAATGGAACTGCGAAAATCAAATATCTTGGCAAAAAAAGCGGCTTAAAAAAGCCTATCGTAAATAATAAAACAATTGAAAAAACACCAATAAGAAAACAATAAAACTTTACATGTGAATTGTCTTGAATTTTATTTCTAAAATATAGGCTAATAATAAAAATGATTATGGCAACAAAAACGATTGCTGTTAAAGGATTGTAAAACAATTCCGAAAGTCCGATCTTTAGATCATTAAAACCTGCTGTTTGCAGCCAAAAATCATCTTTCTTATTAAAATTTAAAATATTTAAAAATTGTTTTTTTGTAAACCTTAACAAAATCAATCCAACTATAATTATACTTTGAATAGAAATAAATGAAATACTGTTTTTTTTATAATAGATCAAAATAATTAAATACTGAAGAAACACGAGTAACCCGGCTATATAATGCGTGTATATGATCAGAAAATTTATGAGCGATAATACTATTAAATTAAAAACGGTTGAACGGTTTAAATATTTAAAAAAAAGAATAGTGGATATCACTGACAGCAAAAGCACTAAAGCATAGGCTCTGGTTTCTTGTCCATAAAATAAAATAAAGTTTGATAAGGTTAACAAAACAGAACTTGCAATAGCAGTTTTATGATTAAAATATTTATTTGCAAATAAATATAGTAAACCAATTGAAAACGAAACAAACAAAACGCTCAAAAACCTTGAACTAAATTCGCTTACAGGAATAATTGAATGCCATACCCATAGGCAATAATAATAAAACGGTGGGTTATTATCCCACTCCGACTCGTGTTTAATATGCCCAAAATCGAGTTGCGTATCTTTAACGCTAATCATTTCGTCATACCAAAACGGAGTAGCATCTAAATAAATTGATTTTAAAACAATGTTGGCAATAACTATTAAAATGAAAAATAAATATTTATTGTTCATCGTCACCGCCTTATAACCTTTGAATAATAAACTTTGCCACTTATATACTTTACCATTAAAAGGTAAACAGAAGGAGAAAGATCGGTTATGTCGATTTTAATTTGTGTTTCTTTAGGAATGAACTGTTTCAATCTTTTTCCATTTAAATCATAAATCATCACTTCTTGCGCAATCTCCTCGTCTTGAAATACAATTTTTATATTTTCATTCTCCTCATAAAAAATTGAAGTTTTTGGACTTTTTGGTTTTTCTTTTATTCCAACAACGCTTGAATAAGTAATTACTGTACTATCTAATTTGATCATAAAAACATCTTCTCCGATACTATTAAAACTTAATGTTGATCCAACACATAAAAATCCTCCATCAGAAGTTCCTTCTACAGAAAAAAGTATCTCATCATCAAATCCACAAAAAGAATTAATTTTATAATAATAACCAAGAGGTGTTGCTAGAAAAATATTTCCTTCCATTTTAAAATTAGGAACTGGCACCGTTCTTAGATACGCCGTTAATGAGGTTAATTGAAATGAATTTGAAAGAGACACAAACTCCTCATCTGTAGTACTTGCATAGTAATGGTTTTCCATAGCAAAACCTCCTGTGGAAGTCATGCTATACATTAAAGACTCTGTTTTTGGGTTTGAACTGTAGGTTTTTGCTCCGCAAATAAAATAATCAGAGTTTGGCTTTTGTACAAGATCATTGGCATGATCTTTTCCGGGTCCGCCAAAATATTTTGTAAATAGTGTGTCGCCGTTAAGATCAAATTTTACAAAATAACAATCGCCATTTACATCGCCTTTACTTTGTGTTAAACCTACTGATGCTAATAAATTATCATTTGTTTTTATTACCGATCTTAATTCTTCATTCTCAATACCACCAATAATTTTTTGCCAAATTAAATTTCCTGCAAGATCATATTTTAACATTAATCCATCTTTTTTGCCGGCACCAAAACTACTTGTATTGCCACAAACAATTATCCCTCCATCAGAAGCTAATACTAAGTCGTTTGCAAAATCCCAATCTAAGCCGCCAAATGTTTTTTGCCAGATCAAAGTTCCTTTCTTATCTGTTCTTACTATATAAGCGTCGTAACCTCCTGCACCAAACGAATTTGTAAAGCCAGCCACAACATAACCCGAATCGGGTAATTGAATAACTGATTTACCAACATCATTATTAAAGCCGCCAAAAAACATTTCCCAAATAGGAAAACCCATACTATCTACCTTAACTAAATAAACATCTGTATTACCTGCGCCATAACTAGATGTGCTGCCAACAACAATATATTGTTTATCTAAGGTTGGTTTACCGGAATATCCAATATCAATACCATTTCCACCAAATTTAGTGTAAAAGCGTGAGGGTGCCTGAGCAAAAAAACCTATTGAAAAAAACAAAAAATATATTAATAATAATTGTTTCATGTTATTTAAATTTTTTGGCCAAACTAAAAAACAAACCTTGTCCGGAAGCGCTTTTAGGAACAACGTAGCCTTGTAAACTATTGCTGCCTATTCGTAAAAACCAGTTTTTACAATTCCAAGTAATTGATGCGCCTACATTTAATCTTACGTACCCGCCGTACCCGGTATGTAAACCAAAGGTGACATTTTTTACACGATACTCTGGTTCAATAAAAACATAAGGCTTATAATTAGCATTAAAAATAAATCTAAAACCTGTTTGCAAGCAAAACAATTCTTTGCCAAAATAAATTTTATTTATGATCACCAAATTTGTAGGAATGTTTGTATTAAAATTTTCTCTACGCGCGTTAGTTAAACCACGCAATATACTATCTCTGTTAAGTTTACTTATGGTAGAATCTTTTAGATCAATAATATTGTTTACTGTATAACCACTAAAACGTAAACTAGAATCGCTACTGTATTGCACGCTATTATTTTGCCAATGAATAAACCCAATGTTATTTGCATTTACCAACAAAACACTTCGCTTTCCTACCTTACTTTTATATGGGGTTTCAAAAAATATCTCCGCACTTGCCCCTATTCCGTTAAAACTAGTTAGACGCTTATTATTTGTGTCGCTTATTGCTAAATTAAAATTAGAGTTAAGCACTAACTCACTGCCATCAGCAGAAGTGTATAAACTTGAATTTTTATTTGTTTTTAAATAAAATAATTGCTCCCCTTTTAGGAACGAAACCGATACACCGATCTTACCAACAGAATCAACCTTATGCATGATGGCACCAAACTTAACTTCCTGAAACCTGAGTGCGTTTATATTACAATTCTCTAAATTGGCAGTTCCCCCTCTGTAAGAATCATTTCCGTAAAACATCAAATTAAAAAAATCTTTTGAGTAAGTAGCATTAAGCACTTCTTGATTCTTAAAACCAATTAAAAAATCAAATTTACTATTACCCCTAATAAAAGCGCTTACATCGTAATTTAAATTAATTCCGAAATTATTTTTTGACCGCAAGTGTTTTGACGATTCTTTTTTTAGATCATTATCAATTTTACCACCCCAAAGTAGCCTGTTGGTAAAGCGCGCGCTCATGCCATTACTTCCGGCGTCATAATCTATATTAACAGAAACACTTCTTTTTACGTTTGCGTAATTAATAAATTCGGTATTGTATTGTGCTTGTAAAACAAAATAAAACAAAATTAAAAACAAGGTTATGTAACTTTTATTCCCGCGCATTAATTTCGTTTTACATTATAATTTAATTCGGCAATAATACTTACGTCAAATTTATAATAGTCGTAAATCTTAATATCCGGTGGGTTTGTTGGCATAACAAAATAAGTTACTAAGCGAATGGTTTTTGCTTTCCTTAAATTCTCTATTCTTACTTGAGATACCGGCACGCTCAGTTTTGATTGCGTTGGAGAAATAACAACATTTTGCGCATCAACCACGCCGCGCTCCATAAAATTACTTCCCGGAATAAATAATGAATCGATAATAATGTTTTGTTCGTTTAATAAATAAGCCTGTAATTGTGCACGAAACGGATATCCATTGGTGGCAGATACTACAAAATTTCCAAAATTTACATTCTCTAATTGTTTTACATTAGAAAAATCTACAGTTGAATTTGAAATAAATTTAAAATAATTTGCGTTAAACCTCAACGGAATATCAATATCTGCCAATACTCTGATGCCAGTATTATAGAAAGCAAAATCGTTATAACCGGATATATTACCTAATGGATTAACATTAATATTTCCTTGATAGATAAGTTTATCAGGCAAATTAGATAAGAAAGGAGCAATATTACTATTTGTTCCGTTTAACGAAACAGTTTTTACACTCGGAAAAACTGTTAGTCCCGATTTTGAAGCTGCATTAATATTAATATTAGAGAGTAAACCAGTGGTAAGCGCAACTGTATTTGAGTTAGAAGAATTAATGGCCTTAACGTTAAAAAGGCTGCTTGAAAACTCTGCGCCAAATTCATTTAAAATTTTAAAATTTAAGGTAGCTCCGTTCAACATAAAATTTGAAGCCTGAAAATTATTAAAGATGTCGAGTTTGGCTGTATCAAGAGGTATAGCAACCGTTTGTTGACCAAAATAACCTTCAACATAACTCGGTATAATATCAGAATAAGTTAAGGTTGTTTTTGCGCCTTGACCAAAACTAACAGCTACAGGATTTGCACTAGGATTTACGTTAACAGTGTATGCCTGAACAATGGTATTGTATTTATTACCATTTATTCCCCGCATATTTAAGGTATATCCTTCTAAATTATAATTTTTAAAAAGTGGAACGTTGTTTGGAGGCACTGTCTCATAAATAGTTAAAGGCTGCCCGTTTTTTACGGCACTAGGTATAACATACAAAAGATCCAAAGGTTCTACTAGGTCATTGGTGAATTTTACGGATAAGATTCCGCTTCTGATGTCAAGTTTTTTTAAGGCCACACCATTAGAAATATTAAAATTTAATTCGGAAGCCGGAAAAAAAGTAAGTGATTGCCCTGGGGTTAAAGTTGTTGGAAAAACCGCAGGTACTGTAAATGTGTTAACAATGGTTGTATCGGGCAATTTTAATAAGGAATCTAACTTAATGGCGGTAATTTCTCGCGATACTTTTAGATGCAATAAACCTGTATTATCTGCAGAAAAAATAGTATCGCCAATAAAATTTTTTATGTTTAATGAGCTTTTAACAACCGGAAAAACCACATCCACATCCCAATTTGTGGCCGTAGGCTTGCGGCAACTGCAAAAAACAACTAGTGCAATAAAAAAAAGACTAAATTTTCTAAGAAACCCCATTAACACAAATATATAGCATTTATTTGAGCCTTAAAAATGTTTGTTTTTGTAAAAATCGACCATTATTTGATTACCTTTGTTTAGCAAAAATGACTTTCAATTTTAGATTTTTTATATCGTGGATTTTGTCTGCAGTTGTTATGTTCACACTTTTTTATGTGTGGCACGGTTATTTTTTAAACGACTTTAAACGCATCAACTTTCCCATTGTTTGGTTTGTTACATTCGCAGCAATAACCTACCTCATTTTTGGAGCTGGAATTTATTTCTTATACGAATCGCAACTTTTTAAAAGCATCAGAAACTTTATCACAAGAGGCTTAGTTTGTGGAGTAATTGCAGGGTTTTCGTTGTTTATGATCTCTACTATTGTAAACATATCGTTAACTAAGCATTTAACTATTAATCACTTAATGATTGATTGCGCATGGCAAATGGCCGAGCAAACTATTGGTGCGCTTGTAGTAGTTGCCTTTAAAATTTTTATTCATGAGCCTAATCATGAAAACGCTTAATTCTAGGCTGTAATTTCCAAAAATTAATTACCTTTATTTCGATATGAACGGCTTTTTTTCTTTTATAAAATCTAAACAATTTTTAATTCATTTAGGAATACTACTTGCCACCATTTTTTTAGTATTTTTTTGTTTAATCAAATGCCTTGGTGCCTATACAAATCATGGCAATTTTGTTGAAGTGCCCGATTTTAAAGGGCAACAAACCGTTAATTTAAAATCTTTTGTAACAGATAAAGAGGTTTCATTTCAGATAATTGATAGTATTTACGACCCAAAAGAGAAATCCGGAATAGTAATAAGACAAGAACCGGAAGCAAAAAGTCAGGTTAAACACAATAGAACTATCTATTTATACGTTACCGGCATGGTTGCACCTCAAATTCAAATGCCTAAATTAATAGATCGAAGCGAAAGACAGGCCAGGCTCATTATACAAACATATGGCCTAAAAGTTGGAAAGGTTGTCGAAAAACAGGCAGATTGTAATGGCTGCATTATGGCGCAAAGTATAAATGGCAAGAATATAGAGCCAGGTGCCGGAGTAAAAAAAGGAAGTATAATTGACCTTGTCGTTGGAGTAAAAGATAATAATTACAACTCTAACTTAGGCGATAGTGCTAATACTACAGACCCAAATTTTAATAACGAACCTGAATAAAAAAATGGTAAAACATATCATACATAGTTTTTTTTTAGCTCTGTTTTCGGTTTCAGCCTTCGCCCAAGAGGGAGTTAAACCGCTAAGTTCAAACATTAATTATTTGTATGGCGATCTAAAGCCGTTTGCCGATAAACAAAATAATTCTACTAATTACAATAGAGCCGTATCTCTTTCTCTTCCCTTTTCAGATGATTTTTCTTATTCAACAACACAAGCTTACCCAAACCAAAATTTGTGGAGCGATTCTTCAACCTACGTGAATTCAGGTTTTGCCATTGCCCCCTGGAGCATAGGCATAGCCACTTTTGACGGATTGAACAGGCGTGGTTACCCTTACACACCAAATCTTGTGAACATGTCTTCCTCTTTACCCGCAGACACTTTAACTTCTAAACCAATTAATTTAAACCTTCGTGTTCCTTCCGATAGTATCGCGCTTACTTTTTATTATCAAGCTCGCGGGAATGGGGATACGCCGGAACTATCAGACACCTTATTATTAGACTATTGGAAACCAAAACAAGCAACTTGGTCTACAAAGGTTTGGTATCAAAGAGGAAATTCAAATCCAAATACAAATGATACCGTGTTTAAACGCGGTTTTGTTTGGGTAAGTGATACCGCTTATTTGCATGATGGTTTTAAATTTCGATTTAGAAACAAAGCAACTACTGCCGGCGATTTTGACCACTGGCACCTTGATTATGTTTATATGAACATTAACCGTGGTATGATTAAGGATACTACAAATATTGATTTTGCTTTTGGCTACATACCTACTCCCTACCTTAAAAATTATTCGGCCATGCCATGGCGACAATATGACACAAATGACATGGTAGCTAAGAATAGTGTTTTTATTCGCAACAATGGCATTACCGGTAGTCAATTAACATACACTGCCAACTTTAGAAACGGAAGCAATACATTTGTACATGGTTACACCAGTGGCGCAGTAAATGTAACCGGAATTTTTAAATATAAAGGCTGGCTTAAAGACACCGTAGTTTCAAATCCAAGACTAAAATACAAATTTCCATTTTTAACGAGTGCTGTTGGCTATAAAATTCAACATATACTTTTTAAAACAACTGTTGATGATATACAGCGCAATGATACCGTTATCCAACAACAAAACTTTAGCAACTACTATGCATTTGATGATGGAAGTGCCGAAGGCGGGTATTATATTAATGGAGCCGGAGGAAAAATTGCAGCAAAGTACACTACCCGTGTTACCGATACGCTAAAATCGGTTAGGATCTATTTTGAACCTGCAGGTTCACTTAACCTTTCACAAACCTACGGCTTTGATATAGCTATATGGCAAGCTGGGCAATCCGGACCAAGCACTAACACTGTTTATGTTGACCCTGTTACCAAATACGTAAACTACTTCCCTAACGGTGAATTCAATAAATTTTCAGAATTTCAACTTACAACGCCTTTGATCTTGCCGCCTGGAAATTATTTTATCGGTTTCCAACAAAAAGTTGCTACAGGTATTGTAGTTGGCTTTGATAAGAACATCAATCACTCTAGCAGTTTGTATTACGATTCGGGTAATGGTTGGACACAATCCTCTATTTACGGCTCTGTTATGATGAGACCTGTTTTTGGAACAGAGCTGCCACTAAGCGTTAAAGAAAATCCTACTTTAAAAACAAATTTATTTAGTGTTTACCCAAATCCGGCTGCTGATCAGTTTATCATTCAATCGCCATCGCAGATCGAAAAGGCAACCTACACCATCATTAATTCGTTAGGACAAAAAATTTCTGATGGAAAAGTTGAAACCTTTACCCAAATAACCACTGAAAATTTAAGTACCGGCATTTATTTTTTAATATTAAAAGTTAACGATCAGTTGGTGCAGCAACAAAAAATAATTATTCAGCATTAAGCACCATGTTAAAGATAGAAGAAGAGCCGGATGAAATCGGCGGAGAAGAAGAACAAGCTCTTTACGAACATCACAACATTAAAGTAGAAAAAGGCCAAGTGTCTATGCGTATTGATAAATTTATCATGATACGCGTGGCACATACTACCCGTACAAAAATTCAAAATGCCTGCGACGAAGGAAGAGTTTTAGTGAACGGTAAAGCCGTTAAATCTAATTACAAAACAAAACCCTTTGACGAGATATCGATAGTGTTAACCGTACCGCCTCGTGATTTAGAAGTGGTGCCGGAAGACATTCCATTAGACATCACCTTTGAAGATGATTATATTGTTTTAATAAATAAAAAACCCGGCATGGTAGTTCACCCTGCTTACGGTAATTACAGAGGTACTTTAGTGAACGCATTAGCTTTTCATTTTCAAAATTTACCAAAAACAAAAACAAAATTAAATAACGATCTGTATCTCGAGCGTCCGGGATTAGTGCATCGCATTGACAAGAACACTTCGGGCATTATCATCATCGCTAAAACCGATCTTGCTATGACGCGTTTAGCGAAAGATTTTTTTGACCGCACGATGGACAGAAAATATATTGCTATTTGTTGGGGCGACTTAAAAGAAGATGAAGGAACCATTGTTGGTAACGTTGGGCGTGATCCTAGAGACAGAAAAAAAATGTATGTATTTCCTCCCGGAAGTGAAGAAGGAAAACATGCGGTAACCCATTACAAAGTTATTGAGCGTTTTGGTTATGTTACGTTTATTGAATGTAAATTAGAAACCGGACGCACGCATCAAATACGTGTGCACATGAAAAGTATTGGTCACCCTTTATTTAATGATAATGAATATGGTGGCGATATTATTTTAAAAGGATTAAATACAGCAAAATACAAACAGTTCATTCAAAATTGTTTTGAGTTATTACCGCGTCAGGCCCTGCATGCTAAAACACTTGGTATAACCCATCCTATTACCGCAGAAAAATTATTTTTTGATAGCGAGATCCCCGCCGACATGCAAGCCGTGTTGGAGAAGTGGAGAAAGTACATGAAGGATAAAGTATTGGAGTAATTACTTACTCAACACCAATTTCTTAACGGCTTTCTCTTTGCCATTATTTATTTCAACAAAATAAATTCCGGCAGCTTGGTTATTCAAATTTACATCTATAACAGTTTGTTTAATGCTATCATGTTTGTTAAAATAAACTGTTTGTCCAAAAATATCATAAACAGTTACATCTACTGTTTGCGCGTTGGGGAAAGTGGTAATTACACTAAAATGGCCATTTGAAGGGTTCGGAAATAAATTAACATTACTATTTAAAACAGAGGCTTCTTTTACACCAAGCACACCACATTCTATAATTGGTAAAATAGCCAAATTAAAATTGCGGCTTCCGCCCCATGCTATTTTCATATTATGCCAACTGTTATCACTCCATTTTTCCCAAGCTGTATTGGTTGTGCCCGTTAATTTATCAAAAATAACCACTGTATCATTTGGCGTGTTTGGTATACTAACAGAGGCAAAAAAACCGCCACTTGCAGGTGCTGCAATTGGTGTAGCAAATGTAAATTTGTAAGGCATAATAACCGGAACACCAAACGCTAAATTAGGATTTCCGCAAAAGGTTACACCAGTTGTGTTTGTTGTAGCAGCAATTGTAGCTAAGTTCTCAGTTGTGGTTCCTAATAAATTTCCCGGAGCAGAAGCCGCAGAAGTACCTCCATAAATATTCAGATCAACATTACCCGTACCGTCTGTTCCTGTATTTGCATATTTAAAAAACAAAACAACAACGCCAGTAATTAAAGGGTTAACTGCTGTTGAATATTTTGCAGCGCTAATAAACTCTGCCTTTTCACGATCGCCATAACAATTAGTACCACTAATGTAACCGGCCTTTCCTGCGCCTTGTATACAAAATGTTTCGGTTGGTGAAGCAGTTGCTCGCCTTACTCCCAAAGGATTTGCCAGAGTATCGGTATTTGAAAAATTAGATAAAGTATATGAACAAATTACTGGGGATAAAGTACATAACGTTGCAGAGCTTGCCGTTAATTGCGTTCTAAATGGGCAACTAGACATTGCGGTTTGAACACGTGCTCGCTGATCGTTGGTGAACATATATAAACATAGATCATTTGAGTAATCCATAAAATTCATGAACATGTCTCCATTTGGACCATTTGAGCAACTCGTGCTTGGAAAAGTTGGACAGCCTGTATTCTCTTGTTGTTGTGTTGGCGTATCAGCACAAAAATCATTTCCACAACCTGCATCTCCCCATATGTGGCGTAAACCCAACCAGTGTCCAATTTCGTGTGTAGCTGTCCTGCCTTTATCGTAAGGAGGGTATAATGTGCCAACATCACCGATGGTTTTCGTCCAGCACCAAACGCCATCTGTGGTTGCCGTTCCTAAGCCGCTGGTTAAACCGTTTAAACCGGTACCAGACGGAAACGTTGCGTAACCTAATAAACCAACAGCGGGGTTTACATCGGTGATCCAAATATTTAAGTAACGTGTAGGATCCCAAATTGTGTTTGGTTTAATTGTATTTTCAATATAATTTCTAAAATTCGTAATTGTGGTAAACGAATTTGGATCGGCCCATCCATTTGTAGTGTAATTTAATCGTTCAATTCCTTTTTCAGCTAAATTATTTCCTGAAGGATTTTTATTAGCTAAACAAAAATTCACATTACAATTTGCGATCAAAGATGGAGAAAAACCTGTGCTTGAAAAATTACCAACGTTTAAACCGGTACCGGCAAAATCATTATTTAAAATAGTAATTTGTGAATTTATTTGCGCTTGAGATATATTAGGAAATGCGCCAACACTTTGACCGCCATGTATCACGTGAAAAATTACCGGAATAGTGTAATTTGCATTTTGATCTTTTTGATTGGCACTGTTTTTTTTAAACTCTACCACTTTATTATTGAACCATTCATTCCACTCATTAGAAGGAGTTTCTGTTCCACAGGTTCTTTTAAGAGGTTGGTTTTGTGCAATACTAATTATAGCAGCAAAAAATATTAAAATAAATAAATGTTTTTTCATGTGGCAAAGTTTAAATAGTTTATTAAATATAATTATTATTTAAAAAATACAGTAAAGAAATACTTCACTAATTTTTATGATCTTAATCAAAAATCTTACCTGGGTTTAAAATATAATTTGGATCAAATACTTTTTTAATATTTTTCATTAACTCTAAATGGTATGGGCTAAACACAATTGGTAAATAACTTTTTTGCACAAGCCCAATACCATGCTCGCCGCTAATGGTGCCACCTAAACTTTTACAAAGTTCAAAAATTTCGGTAATACCTTTTGGCAGATCATTGTCCCAAACAGCATCGCTTAGATCGCCTTTAATAATATTAACGTGTAAATTCCCATCTCCGGCATGCCCGTAGCAAACAGATTGAAAACCGTATTTTTTTCCAATTTCTTTTACACCTTTTAAAAGTATTGGTAATTCGGCACGAGGTACAACGGTATCTTCTTCTTTATACACACTGTTACTTTTTACGGCCTCCCCTACCTTGCGTCTTATTTTCCATAAGGCATTTTTTTGTTCGGCACTATCGGCAAATAAAATTTCATCGCAATTATTATCCTGCATTACTGCACTTATCGCTTCGCAATCGCTCATCAACACATCCATATTATTTCCATCCACCTCAACCAACAAAAGCGCCTGCCATTCTGATTTAATAACAAAATTTACATCGGCCGAAAATTTGAGTTTTCCTACCTCATCATTAATTGCTTCAAAAATACAAAACTAATGTGAATTCTTTTGAAACGTCCACTTCTCAGACCTGGCTATTAGATTGTCACATGGAAATAATATTG
>JBEIEI010000003.1:0-48678 GCA_040382975.1 Flavobacteriales bacterium | reverse complement strand
GCAGATAAATTAGCAGCAGAAAAAGCTGCTTCAGAGAAAGCCGCAAAGGAAAAAGCAGAGGCAGATAAATTAGCAGCAGAAAAAGCTGCCGCTGACAAAGCCGCAAAAGAAAAAGCAGAGGCAGATAAATTAGCAGCAGAAAAAGCTGCTTCAGAGAAAGCCGCAAAGGAAAAAGCAGAGGCTGAAAAACTGGTAGCAGAAAAAACTGCTTCAGAGAAAGACGCTAAAGAAAAAGCAGAAGCCGATAAATTAGCAGCAGAAAAAGCTGCTTCAGAGAAAGCCGCAAAGGAAAAAGCAGAAGCCGATAAATTAGCTGCAGAAAAAGCAGAAGCTGATAAATTGGCAGCAGAAAAAGCTGCCGCTGAAAAGGCCGCCAAGGAAAAAGCAGAGGCAAATAAACTGGCAAGCGAAACAGCTGCTGCTGATAAACTAATTGCAGAAAAAGCAGCTAAAGATAAACTAGCAGCGGAAAAACTGGCTACAGAGAAAGCTGCAAAAGATAAAGATGAGGCTGAAAGAATAGCAAAAGAAAAATTGGCTGCAGAAAAAAATGCCAAAAAATTAGCGGCAGAAAAAGCAGAAGCTGATAAAAAAATTGCAGAGCAATTAGCGAAAGAAAAAGCAGAGGCTGATAAATTGGCAAAAGAAAAAGCAGAGAAAGAGCTTATAAAGAGTAAAGAAACTGAAGCTGCTGAAAAAGAAGCGAATGAAAAAAGAGGCGAAGCTAAACATACTATTGCAGCCACTCTTGGCAAAGATATGCATAAAGAGGCTGTTACAAAAGCGGATGGTTATTTTAAAATGAAACGTTATCAGGAAGCCAAAACTGCTTATCAGGAAGCTCTTAAACTAAAACCTACCGATGTTTATTCTACAAATAAATTGGCCGATATTGAAAAAATAATTAGCAGCAAATAATCAAGCATTTACTGTTTAATCATGAAAACAAAAAACTATTTTTTTATCGTATTATTATTTTGTGAGCTCATCAGCTATTCTCAAGATTGGATGTTAAAACTGAGCAGTACGGTTGAACTAAGATCATGGCGATTAACGAGTGCCGCTGAAAAGTCTGAAAAAGCACTTGGTGGTGCAGAAATAAAATTATATAAAGAAACTAAACAGATCGGCCAAGCAAACACCAACGCCGAAGGCGATTTTGTAATTGACATACCTGCAGGTGGAGAATACATTCTTACTATTTCATCGCCAGGCTGCAATACCAAAAAATTCTATGTTTCAACTACCGGCGTTTCGGAAAATGTAGGAAAAGATAATTATAAACCAACTGTAAAGATCAGCGGCTTTTTAATGTCGAAACCTCTTAAAGGGGTTGATTATATTGGACTAAATGAACCTCTTGTAAAAGTTGAATACAAATCAAAAGGCCAAAACTTTGATAAAGACGAAGTTGTTACCAATAACGGCCTTAATATCTTGTCAAAAATTTATGATGCAGAGACCTCTCTTATTCAGAAGTTTTGCGCACTAAATAAATCGGGAGATGATGCAATGAAAAATCATAATTGTCCTGCTGCAAAAGATTATTACACCAAAGCTATTGATTTGCTTCCGGGAGAACAATATCCAAAAGATCAAATTAACAAAGCCGAACTTTGTATTAAAAACAAAAAAGAAAAAGATGAGGTTTTAGCTGCTGAAGCAGCAGAAAAAGCAGCCGCTAATAAAATTGCAAACGATAAAGCTATTGCCGAAAAAACTGCCAAGGACAAAACGATGTTCGAAAAGGCTGCCAGTGATCAATTAGCAAAAGAAAAAATGTCGGAAGAAAAAAAATCAAAAAACAAATCCGCTCCCGAAAAAGAAAATCTCAAAAAAGAGAACCCCGAAAAAATAAAAATTACAGAAACTGAAACTACAACCAATGAGTCTAATGGAAAAAAAGGTCGCTCAAACTACAGCATTGCCCAGCCAATTGGAAAAAATATTTATAAAGAAACTATTACAAAAGCAAATGGTTATTTTAAAATGAAACGTTATATAGAGGCTAAAACAGAATATGAAAATGCTTTAAAAATTAAACCGGATGATCTTTATTCAAAAAACAGAATTAATGAAATTTCGAAATTAACTAGTCCTAAATAAAACTAATACCATCACATTTTTAATACCTTTACAGTAATGAGAAAATTTGCACTTGCTATACACGGTGGCGCCGGAACTATTTTACGTTCAAGCATGACCGCCGAAAAAGAATTAAGTTATAAAAAAGCTTTACAGGATGCTATTACTTCCGGAGAATCTATTTTAGCTAAAGGCGGAAGAAGTATTGATGCCGTAGAAGCTGCTATAAGAACTTTAGAAGATAACCCACTTTTTAATGCCGGAAGAGGTGCTGTATTTACCAATGATGGTAAGCACGAAATGGACGCATCGTTAATGAACGGAAAAGACCTTAGCGCAGGAGCAGTTGCTGGTGTTCAAAATATTAAAAATCCAATTAGCCTGGCAAGAGGAGTGATGGAAAGATCGGAGCATGTTTTCATGGCCGGATTAGGCGCCCAAGAATTTGCAAAAAAAATAAATGCCGAATTTATGTCCGACGATTATTTTTTCGTTCAAATGCGATACGACCAATTACAACAGGCAAAAGAAAGCGATACGATGATACTCGACCACACAGTTGATAAGGCCCGCCCGGATGAAAGTCCGTTCGGACGGGAAAAAAAATTCGGAACAGTTGGTTGTGTTGCACTTGACGTGCACGGAAATTTAGCTGCAGGAACTAGTACCGGCGGCATGACAAATAAAAAACATGGTCGTGTTGGCGATACACCCATTATTGGTGCCGGAACCTATGCAAACAATAAAACCTGTGCTGTTTCTTGTACTGGCCATGGTGAATTTTTTATTCGCTCTGTGGTTGCCTACGACATTTCTTGCTTAATGGAATACAAAGGTCTAACCTTAAAAAAAGCGTGTGACATTGTAGTAATGGATAAATTAGTTAAGATCGGCGGCGAAGGCGGACTTATTGCATTAGATGCAAAAGGAAATATAGAATTACCATACAATTCAGAGGGCATGTACCGCGCTTCTAAAAAAGAAGGAGAGGAATTATTTATCGGAATTTACAAAGATTAAAACTGCGTTAAATTATATCCAACGCAGTTTCATTTATTACTCTTGTTTTACTTTTGGTTTAAAATGATCAATAGTCAAACGTTTTGTTTTAAGATCAAAATGGTCGCCAATTGACATAACATGTACAATTAAATTTTCGATCGATACAGGCTCTCCAATTTCAACATCCGTTAAGTTGGTATTGCGCATATGCGTTCCGTCCACTAAAATAATTAATCCTGAACCGATTGCTTCCATGCTATTTCCATCTGTAATAAGCAAACCTGTATCTTCACCTAAGCCTATACCAATATTAATTGGGTTACTGGCGCAAGCGTACAACAACCTCCCTATCCTTCCACGCTGAACAAAATGTGTGTCAATAATTACATTATTTATAAATCCTAAACCTCCGGTAATTTTCACTTCACCTTTCAATAAAGACTCACTACTGCTTCCTTGGTAGATCATGTTATTTGAACTTGCAGCAGCACCTGCAGATGTTCCCGAAATAACAAAATGTTCGTTTTCATATTTCTCTAATAACAAATGAT
This sequence comes from Flavobacteriales bacterium, assembly GCA_040382975.1. Lineage (GTDB taxonomy): Bacteria > Bacteroidota > Bacteroidia > B-17B0 > Aurantibacillaceae > Aurantibacillus. Next base: position 45,040 of record JBEIEI010000003.1, on the reverse strand, counting down.
GAAATGCTGTACCGCCAAAAATGGATGTTAAGCGCAATTGATCCCCACCTGTAAACATTACAATGTCAGCATTTTTTAAACGTTCAACGTATTCAGGCGAATTTGCTTCTTCCCGTGTTCTGATGTCTAATATTTCTGTATTTAATACATTTAACTGTTTAAAAGCATTAACGTATCCTTCGCCAACTTCTTGCGCTATGCTGCTTGCAGTTGTTATTATTTCAATACGCGAAGCATTCTTATTCTTCGATTCAGTTATAATTCTGTTTAAGATCCCTTGCTCAAAAAATTTGAGTTTCGCTTGCAGATCCTCCTCCTTTTCTGTAAAACTTCCTTTATCAACCGAACCGCCAATTATAATTAGTTTGCCCTTAGGTACACTCATGTTTTATTTTTAATTAATAGACAAAACTACCTTAATTATCTATTAAACAATTGCTAAGTCTTTCCATTTATCATGTTATTTTAAACACATTGTTGTTTATACAAAAAACAAATAGTACTTTCAAGAAATTACAAAAATCAAGCGAATGAAAATCATTGAAACTAAAGCCCTGAGAGGCCCTAATTACTGGTCAAATTACAGAAAAAAACTAATTGTAATGAAGTTAGACCTGGAAGAATTAGAACAATCTCCTACAGATAAAATACCGGGATTTGCAGATAGATTAGAGGCAATGATTCCCTCAATGGTTTCACACAGATGCTCCAAAAACCATGCCGGTGGCTTTTTTGAACGTGTTAAGGAAGGTACTTGGATGGGTCATGTTGTAGAACATATAGCTTTAGAAATTCAAACGCTTGCAGGCATGGAGTGTGGCTTTGGTCGCACCCGCGGCACAGGAACAGCGGGTGTTTACAATGTGGTGTTTTCTTACATGGAAGAAAAGGTTGGTTTATACGCCGCAAAAGCTGCGGTTGCTATTGCCGAAGCCTTAATAGCATCAAAAGAATACAACCTTAATGCCGACTTGATAACCATGCGTCAAATGCGCGAACGCGAACGGCTTGGTCCTAGCACCGGATCTATTGTAGATGAAGCGGTTGCAAGAGACATTCCTTTTATTCGTTTAAATGGTGAATCACTGGTACAATTGGGATATGGTAAAAATCAGGTACGCTTTAGAGCTACCATGACAGATAGAACAAGTTCTATTGCTGTTGACCTTGCCAGTAATAAAGATGAAACCAAGCGCATGCTTGCCGATGCGGCTATCCCTGTTGCAAAAGGTATGTGCATTGTTCATGAAGAGGAAGTAAAAGAAGTTATTGAAAAAGTAAAATTTCCATTAGTATTTAAGCCTTTAGATGGCAACCATGGTAAAGGTGCTTCTATTAATGTTAAAACAGAGGAAGAAGCAATTGAGGCTTTTCATCATGCAAAAAAATATTCACGTAAAATTATTGTAGAAAAATTTATTACAGGTTACGATTTTCGTGTATTGGTAATTAATCACCGCTTTATTGCTGCTGCTTTGCGTGAGCCTGCGCATGTTATTGGCGATGGCACATCAACCATTCAACAATTAATCGATAAAGAAAATAAAGATCCACGACGGGGTTACGGACACGAAAATGTTTTAACAGAGATCAGTATCGATAAAGAAACGCACGATCAATTGGCAAAATACAATTACACATTAGATACCATTCTAAAAAAAGGCGAGCAGTGTTATCTAAAGGGTACTGCCAACTTAAGTACCGGCGGCACATCTACAGATGTAACAGACATTATGCATCCAACAAATATTTTTATTTGCGAACGTATTTCGCGTGTTATTGGATTAGATATTTGCGGCATTGATATTATGGCACAAAATCTTAGCGAACCATTAGAAACTTCCGGTGGTGTTGTTTTAGAAGTTAATGCAGCCCCCGGTTTTAGAATGCACTTGGCGCCCGCAAAAGGTTTACCAAGAAACGTTGCTGCTCCGGTAATTGACATGCTTTATCCTCCGGGAAAAAGCTGCAGAATTCCAATTATTGCAATTACGGGCACTAATGGTAAAACCACCACTACCCGATTAATTGCCCACATAGTAAAGAATAATGGGTACCGTGTTGGCTTTACAACATCGGATGGCATTTATGTCCAAAATTCTATGCTAACAAAAGGCGACACGACCGGACCCGTTAGTGCAGAATTTATTTTAAAAGACCCTACCGTAGAGTTTGCGGTCTTAGAAACTGCTCGTGGCGGTATTCTTAGGTCTGGACTGGGTTTCGGAAAGTGTGATGTAGCGGTTGTTACTAACATTCAAGAAGATCATATGGGTCTTTCTGATATTCACACATTAAAAGACATGGCTAATGTAAAAGGTGTTGTTGTTAAAAGTGTAAAACGTAATGGTTATGCAGTTTTAAATGCAGACAATGAACACTGTGTTGAAATAGCAAAAAGTGCTGATTGCAACATTGCCTATTTTAGTTTGAACGAAAATAATCCTGTAATAATTGAACACTGCAAAAAAGGCGGTATTGCCGCGATCGCAGAGAATGGCTATATAACCATAAAAAAAGGAGAATGGAAATTCAGGGTTTGTAAAACAACTGCCGTGCCGCTTACTTTTGGCGGTAAAGTTACGTTTATGGTGGCAAATACTTTGGCTGCTACTCTTGCATCATACGTTTATGGCTTTACAATTGAAGATATAAAAACCAATTTAGAAACATTTATTCCCTCTGCCTCGCAAACACCTGGCAGAATGAATATTTTTGACTTTAAAGAATATAAAGTATTAATTGACTTTGCGCATAATGCGGATGGGTTTAGAGGAATAAAAGAATTTTTATCTGGTGTTGATTCCCCTTACAAAATAGGTATTATAACCGGTACAGGAGACAGGCGTGATGATGATATTAGAGACTTAGGACGAATATCGTCAGAGATGTTCGATCATATTATTATTCGCCAAGATAAATTTTTACGAGGCAGAAAAGCAGAAGATATCGTAAAACTATTATTAGAAGGAATAAATGAAAGAAACCCAAATCAATCTTACGAATACATTCCTAAAGAGATAGAGGCTTTGGAGCATGCGCTATCAATAGCTAAACCCGGCACTTTTATAACAGCATTAAGTGATGTGATCGATAACGCTATAGACGTTGTTCAATCCTATTTAGATAAAGAAAGAGGCGTATAGTTTAAAAAGTTTACTACAGATCGCCCATTCGTTAATAATGATGGGCGATTTTGCTTTAATAATAATTAAAGAGTATTTTCATCTATTAATTAAAAAAATCCATCTATGACTCGATTAATATTTTCATTTTTGTTACTAACAAGCTTTGCTTTTTCATTAAGGTCCGAATCTCCATTATGGATGCGTTACCCATCTATTTCGCCCGATGGAAAACAAATTGTTTTTAGTTATAAAGGAGATCTTTATAAAGTAAATGCAAGCGGTGGAGAAGCAACCGTGTTAACCTTAAGCGATGGACATGATTTTATGCCTGTGTGGTCGCCCGACGGAAAATCGATTGCATTCGCCTCGGATAGATATGGTAATTATGATGTATACATAATGTCGGCCGAAGGTGGTGCGGCAAAACGATTAACTTATTATTCTGCCGGAGATTATCCGTATTGTTTTTCGCCGGATGGCTCACAAATTTATTATGGATCATCACGTGTAGACATTAATACAAGTGTGGTTTTTCCGAGTGGTGGATTGCCAGAACTATATTCTGTTCCATCAATTGGCGGCAAAGAAAGCATGCTTAACTCTTGGCCTATGGAAGATGTAACTATAGATGCAACCGGAAATAAATTTTTATTTCACGACCGTAAAGGTTACGAAAATCAATGGCGTAAACATCACGTTTCTTCCGTAGCTCGCGATCTATGGCTGTATGAAAAAAATTCGGATAAGTATACAAAACTAAGTGATTTTGCAGGCGAAGACAGAAGTCCGGTTTTACAAAAAAATGAAGATGTTTATTTTTTATCGGAAAAAAGTGGCTCGTTTAATATTTGGAAATTCAATTTAAAAGACCCTTCAAACAAAACACAAATAACCAAATACGAAAAAAATCCTGTTCGATTTTTAAGTTCATCTAAGGAAGGTATTTTATGCTTTGGGTTTGATGGTGAAATTTATACGATGCAGAATGGCGAAACAAAAAAAGTAAACATTTCAATTATTACAGATGAGCGATTTAACAAAAAACAAAATCTTGTAAAAAACTCCGGCGCTTCAGAAATGAGCGTTTCCCCTAATGGAAAAGAAGTGGCTTTTGTATTGCGTGGCGAAATATTTGTTACTTCTATTGAAGGAGGAACAACAAAAAGAATTACCAATACCCCACAACAAGAGCGCTCGGTTAGTTTCAGCTCAGATGGCAGATCATTAGTATTTGCTGCAGAAAGAGAAAATATTTGGGCCATTCATCAAATTTCGATCAATAGAAAAGAAGAAGCCTATTTTTTTAATTCAACTCTTTTAAAAGAAGAAGTTTTAGTTAAAACCAATAAAGAATCGTTTCAACCAAAATATTCGCCCGATGCAACTGAAGTAGCATTTTTAGAGGACCGTACTGCGATAAAAATTTTAAATATCAAATCAAAAGAAGTACGTGAAGTTTTACCTTCAACAAAAAATTACTCTTACTCAGATGGCGACCAATGGTTTGACTGGTCGCCCGACGGCAAATATTTATTGGTAAATTATTTAGAAGATAATAACTGGTTAACGCAAGTTGGATTAATTGAAACAAGTGGAAAAGGAAAATTAATCAACCTTTCACAAAGTGGCTACGATAATTCTAATCCAAAATGGATGGCAGAAGGAAAAATGATGATCTGGTTCTCTAATCGTCATGGTATGAAAAATCATGCAAGTCACGGCTCACAAAGTGATGTGTATGGTCAGTTTTTTGATAAAGCATTTTATGAGCGTTTTAATATGAATAATGATGAATATTTAATTTTAAAAGAAAACGAAGGAAAAGACAAGAAAAAAGATGGTGATAAAGCAAGCGCCTCAACTAGTATAACTCCAAAACCAAAAGAGATCAAAATTGACCTAGACGGATTGTGGGATCGAAAAGAGCGCCTTACAATAAACTCTTCAGATCTATCAGACGCTGTAATAACAAGTAATGGCGAACAACTTTTTTATCTCAGTAAATTTGAAAAGGGGTACGATCTTTGGGTTAATACATTTAAGGAAAGTGAAACCAAACTGTTTTTAAAATTAGGAGCATCTTCTGCAGGCGATTTAACAATAGATAAAGAAGGAAAAAATTTATATTTATTAGCAGATGGAAAACTTTTAAAAGTAAGTATCGATAAAAAAGAAAAAAAGGATATTGCATTTAAAGCAGAGATGGAATTAATAACCTCTGCAGAGCGCGACTACTTTTTTGAACATGTTTGGCGCCAAGTAAACAACAAGTTTTATGTAAGCAACTTACAAGGTACAGATTGGAATTACTATAAAAACCAATATGCTAAATTTTTACCTTACATAAATAACAATAGAGATTTTGCTGAAATGTTAAGCGAGTTTTTAGGAGAGCTTAATGCCTCGCACACCGGTTGTAGAGCAAATCCGAAATTCGAGAACGCTGATGAAACCGCTGCGCTAGGCGTTTACTATGATGAAAGCTATTCAGGTAACGGAATGAAAATAATTGAGGTAATGGATAAGGGGCCTTTACAAAACGCTACATCACAAATAAAAGAAGGAACTATTATTGAAAAAATTGACGGCGTTTTAATTGATCATAAAGAAGCCAACTATTGGAATTTATTGAACAGAAAAACGCACCAAACAATTTTATTAAGTTTAGTTGATAAAACCGGGAAGCGTTGGGAAGAAACCGTTAAACCAATTTCTTTAGGAGAACAAAACGAATTACTATATCAACGTTGGATAAAGAACAGGCAAAAAGAAACCGAAAAATTATCAGATGGCAAATTAGGCTTCATGCATGTTAGAGCAATGGACAATGAAGGCTTTAGAGCATTTTATGAGCAAGTTTTAGGAAAATACCCAAACAAAGAAGCCTTAGTGGTTGACACTAGGTTTAACGGAGGCGGTTGGTTACATGATGACCTTGCAACCTTTTTATCTGGAAAAAAATATATAGAATTTATTCCGCGCGAACGTAAGATAGGCGTTGAGCCCGGAAATAAATGGAGAAAACCATCGGCGGTTTTAATAAGCGAAGGTAATTATTCAGATGCCCATATGTTTCCGGTAGTATACAAAACGTTAGGAATCGGAAAACTTGTTGGTATGCCGGTTGCGGGAACAGGCACTGCTGTTTGGTGGGAAAACTTACAGGATAAAGAATTAACGTTTGGTATTCCACAAGTTGGCGTGGTAGATAATGATGGTAAATATTTTGAAAATACTGAATTGCAACCAGACATAAAACAAACATTGGATCCCAATTTTGCATTAAAAGGAAGAGATCAACAATTAGAAAAAGTAGTTGAAGAGCTTTTAAAAGGAATTAAGAAATAAATAGCTTTTAATTTCATTACCCTTGAAACGCCCGTTAATAAAGTGTTTCAAGGGTTTATTTTAACATATCTACCAGCTACTTTAAGACTATTAACGCTAGTTGGCTAAATAAAAAGCGACATTGTTAATAAATTGTGTATATTTGTGTACTTCTTTAGAAGATTGTATCTCAATCACGTTTGTAACACCTTAATTGCAATTCGATAAATTTTACACTTTTCTTAGACTAACAAAAAAAGTGCGTGACGAAATCTCATGCTTAAAATTATATTAACGAAAAAACAATTAATGACATTTTTAAACTTACAACTTATTAAGCCACTAGTTCTGGCATTAGACAAAAAAGGGTATACACAACCCACTCCCATTCAAGAACAATCCATCCCTCATATATTAGCAGGAAAAGACATTTTTGGTTGCGCACAAACAGGTACAGGTAAAACAGCAGCATTTGCATTACCAATTTTACAATTATTATCAGAAAGAAAAACAAATCAAAACCCACGCCCTATTAAAGCGCTTATTTTAGCGCCAACACGTGAATTAGCTTCACAGATCAGTGAGAATTTTGCAGCCTATGGCAATAATTTAGGAATTTCGCATTGCACTATATTTGGCGGCGTATCGCAGGGGCCGCAGGTTAATAATTTAAGAAGAGGCGTTGACGTATTAATAGCAACCCCGGGTCGTTTGTTAGATCTAATGAACCAGGGATTTATAAAACTGCACAATGTTGAATTTTTTGTGTTGGATGAAGCAGATCGTATGTTAGATATGGGCTTTATTAACGACATTAAAAAGATCATCCCGAAATTACCGGCAAAACGCCAAACGCTATTTTTCTCAGCTACGGCAGCTCCGGATATCATGAAATTAGCTAATACCATCCTTAAAGATCCTGTTAGCGTTACGGTTAATCCGGTTTCTTCAACGGCAACATTGGTTACGCAAACCGTTTATTATGTTAAAAAGGAAAATAAACGTGGTTTATTAAAATTTGTGCTAAACAACGGTAAAATTGAGCATGCCTTGGTTTTCACTCGTACCAAGCGCGGAGCCGATAAAGTAGCAAAAGATCTTAACGCCATGGGAGTTTCTGCTGAAGCAATTCACGGAAATAAATCACAAGGTGCAAGAGAAAGAGCATTAAAAGGTTTTAAGAACAGAACTATTCGTATATTAGTAGCCACAGATATTGCATCTAGAGGAATTGATGTAGATAAATTATCACACGTAATTAACTACGAAATTCCTGAGCAGGCAGAAACTTATGTTCACCGTATTGGCAGAACAGGTAGAGCCGGCGAAAGCGGAGTAGCAATGTCGTTTTGCACACATGAAGAAATGCCCTATCTAAAAGACATAAATAAATTAATAAAGAAAAACATTGAGGTTGTATCTACTCATCCATTTAATTAATCAGATACAAAATAATAAAACAAATAAATAAACCAGTTTGGTGTAAGAACCGAACAAAAAACAACAACAAAATGAAAACAGGAGTAGTAAAATTCTTTAACGAAGCAAAAGGCTTTGGATTTATTAAAGAAGACGGTGGACAAGAAATCTTTGTACACGCATCAGGATTAAAAGAAGATATTCGTGAGAATGACAATGTAGTATTTGAGATCCAAGAAGGAAAAAAAGGCTTAAACGCTGTTAACGTAAAGTTAGCTTAATCTTTTTTTAGATTTCCTGCTTATTAAAAAAGCCTTTCAGAAATGAGGGGCTTTTTTATTTATATGTTAATCAATTTTATTGCCAAAAATTATGTTTTATACTGAATACAAGTTTTCGATGAAATTATATTTTTTGTCGATAATTAACAAGTTATAAACAATGAAAATCGAAAATCACTTATTGAATGGTAGATTTTAATGAGTGAATACCTTTTATTCATTAACAGATATTAATACTTTTGGGAAACAATTTACTAACGCAAAATTCATTTTTCTTTTCAGGCATTTTTGTGTTTGTAATTTATTTAACAATCTGTAAATATTTAATTAAAATATAATGTTATGATAAAAATTCTACTATTAAGTTTAATGCTATCCATTACTTGTGTTGAAGCCCAAACTTCCGAAAAAAAACATTTCATTATTCATAGCGTAGATAATAGCATTGATGTTGCAAAGTATCAGGCAGCAATAAACAACTGGGGTCAATTAGATCGTTACAGATTATTGGATAAAAGACGTATTATTTATTTTACCGATTCAAAGTTAAGTATAGAACTTCTTTCTGCGCAGGAACTTTTAGTTACATACGGAAAGCAAATAAGTCCGAATACAATTAAATCGGCTAATTACACCGAAATAGCTTTTGAATTAACTCAGGATGGTAAGTCTATAAAACCACAACTAATTAAATAAAACATTACACGTTCAAACAAAGATTTTATGAAAAAATCACTGGTAATTATTTTTTTATTTTTTGCTTTTAACCAATTAGGGTTTTCTCAAAACATAAATATGGGGAGTCCAGTTCCTGCCAATCCATGTGGAGCAACATTTTTCGATTCAGGAGGATCTGCCGGAACATACACTAATAATCAAAATTTAACTGCTACTTTTTGCGCACCTGTAGGGCAATTTCTAACTATTAATTTTACCTCCTTTGCGCTTGAGTCAGGGTTTGATTTTTTAAATATTTATAATGGTCCCAACACCGGCTCTCCACTTTTAGGCTCTTTTTCAGGAAGTGGTCTTCCTGGCAGTTTTACTTCTACACAAGGTGGTTGTATCACCATAAATTTTACATCTGACGGCTCGATAACATTGGCAGGATGGGTTGCCGCCATTTCTTGTTCTTCTGTAATTATTGTACCACCACCACCACCACCATCTCCAACAACTTGCGCAACAGCTCAACCTTTTTGTACATCAACTGGCGTGAATTTTCCGGGAGGAGTTAACAACGCTTCTGCCCCTGTTGGTCCAAATTATGGCTGCTTATTTACGCAACCTAATCCAGCTTGGTATTATTTAAATATTGCAACGGCGGGTAATTTAAATATTTCGCTAAGCAACAGTGCTAATGTGGATATTGATTTTGTTGCCTGGGGACCTTTTGCAACTCAAGCGGCCATGTGTGCAGCAATTTTTGGAGGAACCGCTAATATTAGTTGTAGTTATTCTTCTGCTTCTACCGAAACAGTAGTTTTACCAAATACACAGGTCGGACAATGGTACATGGTAATGATCACCAACTACTCTAATCAACCGACTAATATTGTTGCCACACAAAGTGGTGGCACCGGCGCAACAAATTGTAATATTCTTTGTAATATGACAAATTTAACCGCTATCCCGGGCGCATGTAGTCCTGTAAATGGACAATATTCTGTAACTGGGCAAATAACTTTTGTTTATCCACCAACAAGTGGTGTTTTAACTGTATCTAGTTCTTGCGGAGCAAGTACAACAATACCTGCACCTTGGGTTAACCCTATTACTTACACATTACCGGGCATTACTGCTAATGGAGGAACTTGCTCTTTAACTGCCGGTTTTTCTGCAGACTTAACCTGTAAGCTAACCGTGCCCTATATTTCTCCCGCTCCTTGCACGGGCTGTACAGTTACTGCTGCAAATAACGGTCCGGTATGTGCCGGATCTGCTTTCAACTTAACATCTTCAACTATTGTTGGCGGCACCTATTCTTGGGTTGGGCCTAATGCATTTAGCTCAATTAGTCAGAATCCGATAGGAATAACCTCGCCAACGGTTGCCGGCACCTATATCTATTCTTTAAGTGTAACTACTACCTCCGGTGTTTGTACGAAAACTACAGCACTAATAGTCAACCCTCTTCCTGTCCCTACAGCTCTTAGTCAAACTATTTGTTTAGGTAATTCAGCTACCCTTGTTGGTGCCGGTGCAACCAGTTATACATGGATGCCGGGAAACTTCAATAGTTCATCAATAACACAATCTCCTTTATCAACAACAATTTATACGCTTACAGGATCTAATGGCACCTGTATTGGTTCAACAACCGCTCAAATTGTTGTTAATCCAAAACCTTCTGCAACATTAACTTTTACAAACGCAACTTGCGGTTCAAATAACGGGGTAATTGTAATTGCAAATACTTCTGGCCCCTTACAAACAGTGCTTAGTTACGGAAGTTCTATCGGTACCGTAACCGGCCAAACGGTTACCGGCTTGCCTTCTAGTAATCCAACAATAACACTTACAAATAATTTTGGATGTACGTTTACAATTTCTACAAGTATTGCTAATACTCCCCCTATCACAGCATTAAACACCACGTCAATAAACGCTACTTGTGGTAACGCTAATGGATCGATCACTTTAGGATTAGTTACAGGCGGAACCGCACCTTACATCTATAGCGTTAACAACGGGCCCTTTGTTGCCGCACCGCCACTTACAAACTTACCTGCAGGTAACTACACTATAACGGTAAAAGACGTTAACAACTGTGTTTTTACAACAGTAGTTACTTTAGTTAATATACCGCCAATAACCGCCGCCACCTTTACAACAGCCCCAACGGCTTGCCTTGGTAATACAGGTGTTTTAGGCATAACCGGCGTTACAGGTGGAACAGCAGCTTATAGCTTTAGTGTTAACGGTGTTGGAACGACATCGGTAACCAATAACTTAGCATTTGGCTCACAAACCATAACTATAAAAGATGTAAATGGTTGTACATTTACTACTACAGCAAATATACCAATGGCTAACGGCCCAACTGCAGCAACCGTTGCCGTTACGCCTGCAGCCTGTGGAAACTTTAACGGTAGTGCAACAGTAACAGCGGTTACGGGTGGTGCACCGGCCTATCTATATTCATTTAACGGCGGACCATTTGTTGGAAGCGCGATACAAGCAGGTATGCTTGCAGGACCAAAAAGTGTAGTTGTTAAAGACGCTAACTCATGTACATTAACGATCAACTTTGTGGTTGGTAATACCGGCTCTCCAAGTGCAGCAATTGCAACCCTTACTAACGTAAGTTGCTTTAATGGCGCTAATGGAGGATTTAGTGTTTCGGCAAGTGGCGGAACACCGGGATACAGCTATACCTTAACTCCGGGTAATATTACCAGTGGTTTTGGTGTTTTCACTAACTTAACGGCACAAGCTTATACTATTAATGTGAAAGATGCTTTAGGTTGTATCACAACAGTAACAACAACTATTGGTCAGCCAAGTGCAGTTACATTAAGTGTAAGTTCTCTTCAACCTTCTTGCTTTGGCGGTAACAACGGAACAGTAACAGCTACAGGTGGCGGCGGAACAAGTCCATATGTATTTAATATTAATGGTGGACCAAATCAAGTAAGTAACACCTTTACAACTAATATTGCAGCTGGCGCTTATAATGTTACTGTTATTGATAATTTAGGATGTACTGCCAGTCAAACAATCGCAGTAACTCAACCTTCACAAATTACCACCACCTTAAGCAGTGTACCTGCTAATTGTTCGGCAGCTAACGGTTCGGCTAGTGTAATAGCAAGTGGCGGAACACCTATTTATACTTACACATGGGCACCAAGCGGCGGTAACAACCCGCAAACCGTTGGTGTTGTTTCAGGTAACTACACAGTAACGGTAAAAGACACTAAAAACTGTACCGTAACAGCAGTTGTTTCAGTAACAGCCACACCGGGCGGAACTGCAGCAATAACTAACACTACAAACGTATCTTGTTTTGGATTCGCTAACGGAAGCTTAACCGCTAACATGATCGGTAATGCTACCGCTCCATTAACCTACTCTTGGAGCAATACTTCTACATTACAAACTATAAGTAATCTTGCTCCAGGAAACTATACTGTAACAGTAACAGATTTTTATGGTTGTAAATCTACCACGGTTGGAACGGTTACACAGCCAAGTTCAATCACCGTTACTCCCGCTAGCTCACCGGCATTATGTTTTGGAGGCGCTACTGGAAGTGCAAGTGTAGTAGCAGCCGGTGGAACACCTGGTTATACGTATTTATGGTCGCCAAACGGCAGTACCACAAACGTTTCCTCGGGATTATCTATGGGAACATATAGTATACAAGTTACAGATGCGAATGGCTGTACTTTAACAAGAACAGTTAATGTTACTCAACCAACTTCAGTAACTATAAACACAAGTACTTTAACAGCAAATTGTAATCAGGCTAACGGAGTTGTTTCTGCAACAGCAACTGGTGGAACACCTGCTTATACATATACCTGGAGTACAGGATTTGTTGGACAAACATTATTAAACGTTACGGCAGGAACGTATACCGTTCAAGTAAAAGATGCTAATAATTGTTTATACGTTTTAGCAGGAACGGTGCCGAACGCATCAGGGCCTCAAATTGGTGTTTCCAGCTTTACTAACCCAAGTTGTTTTGGAGGAAATAATGGTATTGCAACTACTACTATAAGCGGTGGCACAGCGGGTCCGGGATTTCCGATATATAGTTGGAGTAACGGACAAAATACAGGGACAGCAACTAACTTATTAAACGGAGTATATACAGTTACTTTAACAGACGCTTCAGGTTGTATTGCCTCTGCGAGTGTTACGATAACACAACCTAGTTCATTAACTATTAATGTTAGTGGTGTAAATCCAAAATGTTTTAACGCCACCAACGGTACAGCAAACGCAGGTGTTTCCGGCGGAACAGGACCTTATTCTTACGCATGGTTACCTGCACCTGGTTCTGGAGGAACAACCTCTACACCAAGCGGTATGGGCCCTGGAAATTACAACGTAACAGTTACCGACGCTAAAGGATGTATCATTCAGGGAACAGTTGGATTACAAAATCCACTTCCAATGTTATCAAGTATAACGCAAACAAATGTTACTTGTTTTAATGCATGTAATGCCTTAGCAGTAGCTTCTACATCCAACACAGTAGGTTCTGTTTCTTATTTCTGGACCGGTGGACCTTCACAATTAACTACACAAAACGTAGCTAATCTTTGCGCGGGTACATTTACCATGTTGGCAACCGATCAAAACTCTTGTACAGCTACAACGGTTTTCACTATTACGCAACCACCTTTATTAACTGTTAGCATTAGCGCAGTTGGAAGTGTAAGTTGTAGTGGTGGTAATAATGGTTTTGCAACTGCAACACCAAATGGTGGAACCCCTGGTTATACTTATAACTGGAGCAACGCTCAAATAACCCCTACCAGCAATAGTTTGATTGCAGGTAGTTATACCGTTACAGTAACAGACACTAAATCATGTACTGCAACTGCAGTGGCTGTTATTAACCAACCTGCTGGCTTAACGGTAGTAGCTACTAAAACTAATGCTCCTTGTTTTGGTGGTTTTGGTATTGGTAATGTAAATTATAGCGGAGGAACAGGTATTCCTTCTATTTTATGGACACCAAATTTGGCCGTTACGCAATACGTAAACAATTTGCCTGCATCAGCTACACCTTATACAGTTACATTAACAGACGCTAATGGCTGTTCAACATCTACTAATATTACAATTACTCAACCTACTCAATTAGCTGCAAATATTACAACAGTTGTACCTACCAATTGTGGTCAATCGAACGGCAGTAGTTCGGTTGCTGCAAGTGGTGGAGCTGGAGGATATACCTACCAATGGTCGTCTAATCCATCTTTTACAAATGCTGCTATTACAAGTGTGTTATCAGGACCTTATACAGTAACAGTAAGTGATGCTAATAACTGTTCTGTAACAACAGCTACTTTTGTTGGTAACATTACTGCGCCAGTGGTTGTGGTTACAACTACCGTCCCTGTAACGTGTTTTGGTTTAGCTAATGGTGGAGCGACTATCACTGCAAGTGGCGGCGCAGGAGGAAATACCTACTTGTGGAGTTATTTGGCACAAACCAGTCAAAACGTAAACAATTTACCAAATGGCTTACATAGTATTACTGTTACCGACATAGCAGGTTGTCAAGGGGGTGCAATCGTAAATATTACACAACCAACACAGTTAGTAACTGCTATTGGTAGTGTTACCAACGTGGCTTGTGCATCTTATTCAAATGGTGCAGCACAAATGTTATCAGTTGGTGGAACAACTAACTATGCATACTTATGGCAACCAAGTGCACAAACCAGTTCTGTGTTAACTGGGGTTGGTAGCGGTGTGTATTCTTGTACTGTTACTGATGCTAATAATTGTACTAGTACTAAAACGGTAAATATTTCTCAACCTAATCCTTTAATAATTACAACAAACACAGTTATCCTAAATCTTTGTAATAATCTTAGTACTGGTATTGTTAACACAAGTATTACAGGTGGTACACCAACGTATACATTAACATGGACACCTGCTCAACCTGCAAATCCCATTATTACTAATTTAGGTGCAGGTTCATATAGTTTATCAGTATTGGACTTGCAAGGTTGTCAAACAAGCAGCGTTTACACTTTAGTTGACCCACCTGCTTTTGCTACACCTATTACAACTACAACTCAGGCTACTTGTGGTAATTCTAATGGTACAGCAAATGTAACTATAACAGGTGGTTCACCTGCTTATGCTTACAATTGGAATACACAACCACCGCAAGTTACTGCAAATGCTACCGGTTTACCTACCGGAACATGGCAGTTAACAACAACAGATAGTAAGGGTTGTGTGATCACTGCTTCAGTAAACATTAACGCTGCTGCTTTACCTTCAGTTACGGCGGTTTCATCTAACATAATATGTAATGGTCAAAGCAACGGTAGCGCAACATTAACGCCTAGCGGTGTTGCCCCTTTTACTTATAGTTGGAGCCCTAGTGGTTTAACCACAGCTGTTGTAAATGGACTTGGAGCTATTATGCATTCAGCTATTATAACAGATAGTAACAGTTGTACTACAGCAATAAATGTAAATATTACTCAGCCAAATGTATTAGCTTTAAATGTTTCTCCAGCGCAAACAATTTGTTTTGGTGCTATTGTGCAGATCTTTGCTCAAGCATCCGGAGGAACGGTGCCTTACAACTATACATTCACAGACCTTACGTCAAATGTCACTTCGACCTTGTTAACGTCAAACGGAATGAACGCCACGCCAACATTAACCTCTACTACGCAATACTCTGTTTCGGTGGTGGATGCTAATGGTTGCGCAAATGGTCCAACCACAATATTAGTAAATGTTAGACCACCGCTTCTTTCAATTGGAGCAACCTATACTAGTTGTGCAAATGATAAAGTAGTATTAACACCAAACATTACCAGTCTTGGTAATGGAGGACCATATACTTATAACTGGAGTAACGGTGTAACAACAGCTAACAATACTATTACTGCTAATTATGCTGCGGCTAATCCAAATACGTTTAGTTTAACTATTAGTGATGGATGTTCGATACCAAATACAACAGCTGTATTTAATATAAAAGTGACACCGATACCTAATGCTACATTTACACCGCTTATAAATAAAGGCTGCGCGCCTTTAACCGTAATATATACAGCTATTGGAGACTCAACTACCACAAATTCAAATCCATTTATTTGGCAATTTGAAGTTAAAGGCGAAGGAACCAATCCTTATGCCAACCCACAAGTTGTTAATTATCCAAATTCAGGAACCTATTCGCTATCGCTATTTGTAGTTAATAAATATAGTTGTAAGCAAACGATCATTGCGCCATTGGTTGCTGAAGTATATCCAGTTCCGGTTGCAGGATTTTATACCAACCCAAGCAGCGCAAGTTTATTGGAACCAACAATTAATTTTACTAACACATCAACAAATGCGAGTTCTTATTTTTGGGATTTTGGTGATTACGGTTATCCAAACAGTAACACATCCTATTTAATGAATCCAAGTCATCTTTATAACAATTCAGGTGAATATCAAATTTTTTTAGTTGCCATAAATTCTTATGGATGTAAAGATACTGCAACCGCAACTATAGAGATAACTCCCGATATGGGAGTGTATATACCTAATACATTTACTCCGGATGGTAATGGACGTAACGATATCTTTATGCCACATGGATACGGTATCAGCGAAGACAAATACAAAATGGAGATCTTTGACCGTTGGGGTGAGGAAATTTTCACCTCCTCGGAATTTAAAAAAGGATGGGATGGAAAAGTAAAAGATAGCTCGCAAATTGCTCAAGACGGTGTTTATATTTATAAAATATTAGTAACCGACTTATTAAACAATAAGAAAAATTATGTTGGTCATGTTACACTGATCAAACAATAAAAGTATAATTAAAGTAAACAAAAAAACCGTTCGAAAAATGAACGGTTTTTTTTATGGATGTTGATCAGAAAAAAAAGAACAGTTGTAGTAGACCTAATAACTCTGTTGTTAAATCTTTACTTCTTTGTAATATTCTCTTTTGCAATTACAACAAAAACAGGAAAATGATCACTATAGCCTGCAGTATAAGTTCCACCACTATACGTTCTAAACGGGTAGCCTTTAAAATTGCCAAAATCTGATTTTAAAAATGCTTTATTAAAAACACGTACATTATAATATTGCCATGTTTCATAATTTTTTGGTAACCAATTTTTATTCATTATTACCTGATCAAATAAATTCCAGCTATCTCCCCAAGCTAAAGAACCAATACCCTCGTTATATAGTTTTTCCATTGGGTTATAATATTTATTATCAGTCGCTTTTTTAATATCGCCATAAGTACCAAAAATATCTTTAATACAAACGTTAACCGGATCGTCATTAAAATCACCCATTAAAACAACTTTCGCTTTTGGATCGGCAGCTGTAATACTATCAGCAATATGGCGTGCCACTTTTGCAGCTTCATTTCTATTTGGTCTACTCGCCAATTCGCCACCACGGCGTGACGACCAGTGATTAACCAAAACCGTTAATGGTTCGCCTACAAATGAACCACTTACTACTAAAATATCGCGTGTTTTATGGGTAGTATCTGTAACATAATTTACGTGATATGAAACGGCTTTTATAACTTTAAAATAATTTGGGTTATATATAAAAGATGGGTCTACACCACGAGCATCCGGTCCTTCAATATGCACTATTTGATAATTACGTTTTTTTAAGCGAGGTGAATTTACAAGATCCTGAACAACACTTTTATTTTCGATCTCGCACATTCCTAAAATTGCTAAGCCATCAGGAGTTACATCGGTTGCCATCTGAGAAATAACTTCACCCAAATGATCGATCTTGGTTCTGTATCGTGAACCGTTCCAGGCATTCGTACCCGCAGGAGTAAAATCTTCGTCGTTTTTCCATTGATCATTTAATGTGTCGTATAAATTTTCAACGTTCCAAAATCCAATGGCAGAAATAAAATAATTTTTATCCTTTTCGAGTTTTTGAGCATTAATAATGGTTACAGACAGAATTAAAAGCGAAATTAGTTTGTTTTTTATATTCATAATTACATTAATAAGCACCAAAAGTAATAAATAAAATTAGCTAATATGTTAAATGAAAGTTAGCTGGTAAGAAGTTTGAAATAATAAATTTAAAACATACCCTAAACCAATTTAACAATTAGATCCTAATAATTGGTAATATTTTGTTTACAATTCCCTAATAATTCAAAACATAAATAATTATATATTTACCACGATTTAGTTAGAAGTGATCACCCTTGAGGTAAAATAAAGGTTCTCTTTGTTATCCCGAAGCCGCTTCATTTATAGTTAGAAATAATTAGGATGAAGTGATGATTAAATCACCATCCTAATTATTTTTAAAAACTGGATGTATTAATTTTTTAACAGTGTTAAATAAAAAACAATATTTAATAAATTAGCTTAATGGTAAGTATTACAATGATCAAAAAAATTATTTGTCTCGGTTCAGTTCTTTTTGTTAGTTCTGCCTATTCTCAAGTTTCACAAGGTGACTCAACTCATGTTACTGACACTCACTCAGACACGAGTAAAACCAATTTCAATATCCCTATTTTTAACACAACTGGAGCCGATGCAGATTCGGATATGGATCAACAGGATGTTGCTTCATTGTTGCAATCTAGCAGAGATGTTTTTGTTCAGTTTTCGAGTTTTCAATTTAGCAGTGCGCGCTACCGTATGCGCGGTTATCAATCAGAAAACCAATTAATTTTAATTAATGGCATAAACGTAAGTAATTTAGAAACAGGGGCTGCAAATTATAGTAGTTGGGGGGGGTTAAATGACGTAACACGTTTTAGCGAAAATAGATTTGGTAATACAGCATCAAGAGTTGGCTTTTCTGGTGCGGGAGGTTTTACTAATATGGATTCGAAAGCATCTTCATTTAGAAAAGGAACACGTATTTCTTACGGAAACGCTAACCGTGCTTTTAGAAATAGGGTAATGGTAACGCATTCTACAGGTATGATGCAAAACGGTTGGGCGCTAACATTATCTGCAAGCAGTCGCACCGGCGATGAAGTGTATATCCCCGGAACTTATTTTCGTGCAAATGCATTTTATTTATCTTTAGATAAAAGAATTAACGAAAAACATTTAATATCACTTACCTCTTTTGTAGCTCCGGTAGAACAAGGTAGATCTGCATCCGAACAATTAGAGGTCTACGAATTAGCTGGTACAAATTATTATAACAGTTTATGGGGTTACCAAAATGGTGAAGTTAGAAATTCTTCTGTTAGAAAAACAAGCAGACCAATGGTAATGTTATCTCATATATACACGCCAAGTTTAACATCAAGATTAACAACTAGCGTATTTTATAATTGGGGCAAAACAAGTCAATCAGGTTTAAACTGGAACAATTCACCAAATCCTAGACCTAATTACTACAGATACTTACCAAGTTATTTTTATAATCAAGGATTAACTGCTCAGGGAGACGCATTAACTTCTTTATGGCAAAACGATGTTAACACCAGACAAATTAATTGGGATAGATTAATTGCTATGAACCAAGCTAACTTTTACACTATGCCATCGCAAGTTGGCCAAGGTTTAAATTCAAACGAAACAAGAGCTAGATATATTCTTGAAGACAGAGTTGAGAACATAAAAAGTTTTGGATTTAATACCATTTATAACAAACGCATTGAAAATTTATTTGTGAGCGCAGGATTAAATGGCAATATTTTTAAAAACAATCAATACAAAACTTTAAATGATCTTTTAGGCGCCACGTTTTGGTTAGATTACGATCAGTTCGCATCAAATCTTGGGGTTGATGCAGCCTTTCAACAAAACGATCTTGCAAATCCTGATAAAAAAATATTTAAAGGCGATAAATTCGGATACGATTATAACGTTAATATAAACAAAGTTCAATCTTGGGGTCAGGCAGAGTATAGTATTGATAAATTTGATGTTTATATTGGCGCAGAAGTTGCAACTACACAAGTTTGGAGAGAGGGTTTTGTTGCAAACGGAAAATTTCCAACAGATAGTAAAGGAAAAAGTGATGTGATCTCTTATTTAAATTATGGTGTTAAAGGAGGGGTAACTTATAAAATAAATGGCAGGAATTTCTTAACTGCCAACGGAAGCTTTTTAACTCGCCCACCAGAAGTTAATAATATGTTTTTATCAGAACAAACAAGAAATGAAGCAACTAATGGCGTTACCTCTGAACAAGTTGGCAGTTATGAGTTTAGTTATTTAGCTAAGTATCCGGGTTTTAAAGCAAGAGCTACTTATTACAACACTACAATGAATAACCAATCTAATACCCGCGTGTTTTGGCATGATCTTTATAATAACAACGTGAACTATATTGTTACTGGATTAAACGAAAAGCATCAGGGTGTTGAAATAGGAATTGAAAAAACATTGTTCACTTCACACGTTATTCAAGGAGCATTTGGATATGGCAATTATTATTATACAAACAACGCAAAAGCGCAAGCTTGGCAAAGTAATAACAACGTTGAGTTATATACAGACAGAACGGTTTATTTAAAAAATTATCGTCTTGGCGGCACACCGCAAATGGTTAGTGGTTTAGGATATAAATATCAAGGAAAAAAATACTGGTTCGTAAGTGCTACTTTTAATTATTTTGGAGAATTTTATATTGAACCAAATCCAGACAGAAGAACTGCGGAAGCGCTTGAAGCATATGTTGAAGGTGACAGTAAAATACAAGATGTTATTGGACAAGAAAAATTACCTGATTTTTATACAGTTAACGCAAATGCAGGTAAATCATTTAGAATAAAAGGAAAATACTTTTTAAACTTTAATGCAAGTGTTAACAACATTTTAAATGATAAAAATATCATTATTTGGGGTTTCGAGCAATTGCGTTGGGATGTTGGCGACTTAACTAAATTTCCAAATAAATATCAATATATGCTAGGTACAACATTTATGTTATCTGCTACCTTTAGTTTTTAATATAAAATAAAAAAAACATGAAAAAAATTATAATATACTCTACTTTACTTTTATCGCTTAGCCTAGCGTTTACTTCTTGCAAAAAAGAAGAAGAAGTGCCTCCCATTAAATCTATGGGTCCGGTTTTAACAATTGCCGATCTTAAAGCTATTGCCAGTTGCACCAATAATTGTGAAAGATTATTTAAAACGGATACTTATTTTTCTGGCGTTGTTTTGGCTGATAATGTTACCGGCAATTTTTATAAAGAAACCTACATTAGAGATTTTACTGGGGCAATTCATATCACCTTAAAGTCGGCCATAAATTTATTTGTTGGAGATAGTATTCGTGTAAATTTAAAAGGACTTAGTGTTGGATACAATCCTACAACATTAATGTTAGAGATAGATTCGGTTGAAACCGATAAATCATTTTTAAATCTTGGAAAAGGTGTTATGCCAAAACCAAAAGTGTTAGACATGAATCAAATTAATAGTCCGAATTATTTTGCAGGATTAATAAATGATCTAGTTGAGATCAAGGGTATAGGTTTTTCGCCAATTGACACTAATAAAATATATGTAGAAATTAATCAAACAGCGCAAAGCCGAGTTTTAAATTCTTGTGGGGGCGATGCTATAACATTAAGAACTAATAGTTACGCTAGCTTTTCAGGACAAAAAACACCAAAAGGGTATGGCAATATAATTGGGATAGCAACAAATTACGGAACAACAAAACAATTAGTAATTCGTAATACAACCGAATGGAGTATGAATTATACAACCTGTATAACTCCCGGGCAATACCTAAAGAAAAATTTTAACGACAATTCGGTAACAAGTGGTGGCTGGACAACAAAAAATGTTACTGCAAATATTAACTGGACAACCGGTACTGCAGGTTCATGGATAAACAAACCATACGCTGTGATCACTAACTTCCCATCCAATGTTGCATGCGAATCCTGGTTAATATCACCATCACTTGATTTGTCCGGTTCAACAAATCCGATTTTAGTATTTCAAAACGCTTATAATTATACAGGGCCAACATTACAACTTATGGTATCAACCAACTATGTTTCCGGTTTACCATCTACAGCAACATGGACGCCGTTAACATTTAATGCCTCACCAGGAGGGTTTGCTTTTGTAAACTCAGGTAATATTTCACTTAATTCTTATAAAGTAAACGGTGTAAGAATAGCATTTAAATACGCTACAACTGGATCAGGTGCAACTTGGGAAGTAGACGATGTTGCTGTTATTGAAAATTAATTTTAGTTAAAAAGAAAAAAATGAAAAGACCTAATATTTTATATTGTATACTAATTGTTTCAACTGTTTTAATTACCTCGTGTAAAAAAAAGTTTGAAGAACCTGAACCAAAAACTCCACCCGCTGTAAGTGGTTATATTACTATTGATTCGATTATAAAAAGATACAATGCTTACTACGGAGTTCCACCGAGCAAAGTTTATAAATTTACTGATGATGTAAATGTGAGAGGTATTGTAACTGCAGATGAAGTAAGTGGAAATCTATACAAATCTATTTTTATTAAAGATGCAACCGGTGGTATAAAACTTAATTTTACATATGCAGGAGGATTATATGTTGGAGATAGCATTCGTGTTAATTTAAAAGGTGTAAAATTAAATGATTATGGAAAACAAGTTCAATTAGATTCGATTGACCTGGAAAAAAGCGTTTACAAAATATCGAGTGGTACAATTGTAAAGCCAAGAAAAGTCACTATGAACGAATTAAAAAATATTAATGTTGCCATATCAACTTCTCTAATAACTCAATACTTTTATCAAAACGAATTAATACAGTTAGACTCTGTTGAATTTGATAATGGCGCAAAAAATTTCACCTATGCCGACGCTGTTGGAAAAGGTTCTGTGTCTCATGTCCTTTTAAATTCAGCTGGCGCTAAAGTGATCGTAAGAACATCTGGGTATGCGAATTTTGCCGGAGCAACAGTGCCTTGTGGCAAAGGAAGTATTGTTGCTATTGTTGGACAATATAACGGAGCAATTCAATTAACCATTAGACAATTAAACGAAGTGAAAATATCTTCTGGTGTTTGCCCGGTATATGTGAAAAACTTCAACGATAACAGTGTAACTAGTGGCGGTTGGACTACAAAAAATGTATTAGGTAACATTAATTGGGCAACATCAAATGCTGGCGGAGCGCCTAATTATTATGCAGCAATTTCTAATTATGTTTCCTCAAGCAATCAAGCCTGCGAAACATGGTTAATTTCTCCTCCTTTTAATTTAACTAATAATTTTAATCCGATGCTTAATTTCGAAAATGCTTATAATTATAACGGACCGTCATTACGCAATGATATCGACTAATTATAATGGGGGATTGCCTAGCTCTGCAACATGGACGCCACTTGCTTACACGGCCTCGCCGGGAGGGTTTGAGTTTGTTAGCTCAGGAAATATTTCGTTAAGTGCATACAAAACAAATAATGTAACCATTGCATTTAAATATACCGGTACCGGTAGTTCAGGATCAACCTGGGAATTAGACAATATTGCCATTTTAGATTACTAATAATTAAAATTGTGCAAAGAAAAAAGCGCCTTTTGAAAATTCAGAAGGCGCTTTTTTTATTGAGTTGAAATTAGCTTATCCCAATAACACTTTTTTAGTGTCGGCTAAAATATCAAAAGCTTTTTCTTGCGTTGCAGCTTCTGCATAAACACGCAAAACAGGCTCTGTTCCGCTCGCGCGAATCATCATCCAGGTATTCTCGTCAAAAAAGAATTTATAGCCGTCTAGATCATCGATACGAGACACCTTGTATTTTCCAAATTCTTTATAGGAATTACTTTTACAATTTTGTAATACTTTGTTCTTAATAGCCTCATCAATATGAAGATCGTTTCGCTCAAAAGAAAAAGTTCCGGTAATGGCATACACTTCTTCAATTAATTCGTTTAACGACTTGCCTGTTTTAGCCATAAATTCCCAAATGGTTAAGCCCATCCAAATACCGTCACGTTCAGGTATATGACCTTTAATTGCAATCCCTCCGCTCTCTTCGCCTCCAACCAAAACATCTTCGGCAACCATAATACTGCAAATGTATTTAAACCCAATTTTAACAACATCTAAAGGCAAGCCATAATGCTGGCACATGTTTTTTATTTTAACGGTTGTGCTAAACGCGGTTGCTACTTTACCTGTTTGGTTTTTATATTTTACTAAATAATGGATCAGTAATAAAATTATATGATGAGAATCAACAAAGTTTCCCTTACCGTCATACAATCCAATTCTATCGGCATCGCCATCGGTGGCTAAACCACAAGAGATATTACCTTTTTGTTTTATAAAATTACTGAACTCTAATAAATTTTTATGAATTGGTTCAGGTGCTTGTCCATGAAAACCAGGATTATGATCATTGTGTAAATGATAAATTTCAGGGAACAAACGGTACATTACACGTTGCCCTGCACCAAACATAGAATCGTAAGCTAAAATTAAACCAGAGTTTTTTATTGCCTGAAGATCAAAATTATCTTGAACGTGTTTAATATACAATTCTTCTAAAGGCACAATTTGAAGGTTGCCATTTTTCTCAGCATCATCCAAATTAACTGCATTATAATCAACTGTGCATTTTTCAGGAATAACATCTTCTACTTCTTGCACTAATTCAGGTCCAAGCGGACCGCCGTAATGTGCTTTAATTTTATATCCATTGTATGTGTGCGGATTGTGACTTGCCGTAATAATTATTCCTAAATTGGTTTTATACTTTACTGCTCCTAATGAGATCATTGGGGTACTGATAAAGTCTTTCGCCAACAACACTTTTACACCATGTGCTAAAAAAACTTTAGCTGTAGTTTCTGCAAATAATGGTCCGCCAAAACGACAATCATGTCCAACGACTACTGTTGGGTTTTTGTTATTTTTAACTAACCATTTTGCTGTTGCCTCAGTTACACGCGCAACATTTTCAACGGTAAAATCCTGAGCAATAATTGCTCTCCAACCATCCGTACCAAATTTTATTTTAGACATATTAAATAGACTATATATTAATAATAAAAACTTTTCTAAACTACTTTATGTAAATTATTTTATTTAAAATTTAAAGTTATGGAATTAGCAATTTCTATAAACTCCTCACCGGTTAATTTTAATTTTTGATTTGCGAAATTACAATCGTTCATTGTTCTTATAGGAATTAAATGAACGTGAGCATGTGGCACCTCAAGCCCTATTACTTGCATTGATATACGATCGCAATTAATGGATTTTTTTATTGCAGAGGCAACACGTTTACTAAATTCCATCAATCCTAAATAAGTATCCGCATCAAGATCAAAAATATAATTCACTTCTTTTTTTGGAACAACCAAAGTATGACCTTTAGTTAAAGGCGAAATATCTAGAAAGGCAAAATAATTTTCGTTCTCGGCAATCTTATAACAAGGAATTTGTCCTGCAATGATTTTTGAAAATATACTAGACATCCTGGATTTAAATTGTGATTTCTGAAATCTCAAATGTAACCTTACCGGCAGGTACTTGTACATCAACCTTCTCGCCTACTTTTTTGCCCAACAATGCTTTTCCGATAGGTGAATCAACAGAAATTTTTCCAAGTTTAAGATCCGCCTCATTTTGAGCCACTAAGGTATATTTCATTACAGATCCGTTAGAAGTGTTTTTTATTTTAACAGTGGTTAAAATACTTACTTTACTTAGATCTAATTGCGATTCATCAATTATTCTTGCATTAGCTATCACATCCTCTAATTTAGAGATCTTAAATTCAAGTAATGCTTGGGCTTCTCTAGCAGCATCATATTCAGCATTCTCGCTCAGATCACCTTTATCTCTCGCGTCAACGATAGCCTGAGTGGCTGCCTTTCTTTCAACAGTTCTTAATTGTTGCAACTCATCCTGCATCTTTTTCAATCCCTCTTCAGTATAATATCCTATTTGTGCCATAATTAAGTATTCTTAAAAAAACAAAGAATCCCGATTAAAACCGGGACTCCTAATAATAAAAAATGTAGTTAAAATAATTATAAATTCAATCGTAATCCAAAAGTATGTGTTCCACCAAATGGATTTGTCATCCTGTAAGAATAATCTAAACCAACTGTAGATTTTTTCTCATTAACTGGAATTTCAAAAGTTACACCTGCTGCAGGTCCAGTAAATACAGTTTGACGGGTTGATTCACTTAAAATACCTTTTTCAGCATAATATCCACCTCTAAACATCAACATATCTTTCCAACCATATTCGACACCGAATAAGAAATTATCATTTGTAAAAGAGTTAGACGTATAAGTTCCGTTAAGTGACAAACGGTGTTTTTTTGATAGACCTGTACTATCCTTTGTTAAATACAAATCATAAGAAGCACCGATATTTACTAATGCAGGTAATTCGAATGCACCCGAACGATTGTTAACTGTTAATTCATAATTACCACCATAATTTACAACAGTTTGACGCGATAAACCGTCTCCTCTATAAGTCATTTTTGGACCCCAGTTTTTTAATGCGATACCAATATGAATTTGGTCGTATTTACCAGTATGGTATTGAATACCTGCATCAATTGCAACTCCCTTTGCAGAGATATTTGGAATCTGTTCGTTGATGATCTTAAAATTAATTCCACCAAAAATATTATCAGAAAACATTTTTGCGTATGACAAACTAATATTATAAAAAGTAGGGCTATAAGTACCTAAACCGCCTTCAGGTTGATCCTCTGTGGTAGTTTCAATTTTTCCGGCATTAATAGCAACAACTCCTAATCCTATAGTGCTAGTTTCTCCAATACCTTGAGTTAAACCAAAGGCGTTGATAAAAATATCAGTACCTTGTAACCAAGAAGAGCGATTAAAAATAACTTCTGTTTTACGAGTATATGCAGTTCCTGCTATATTTAAGAATTGCGCCTCTAAACCACGCACTTTTGCAGAGTTAGACCCAACCATACCTGAATTTCTAGCATAGGGATTGATCAATAACTGACTTGCACCAGCTTGTCCTCTTCTTTCAGGGTTACCAGCATTTGTAATGGTTGAAGCAACCATTAAAGCTGATAAACTAATATATTTTAAATTTTTCATCATAAACTTTATTAGTTAAGGTTAGTAACTTTGAACATCTAATGGACGCATTGCACCAAACCATTTAATTATTTTTTCACCAATTCCAGGGGCGTCAACATAAAATATATATAAACCACTTGCAACCGAAATACCGCTTTGATTTTTTAAATCCCAATCAGCATAAGGAATACGCTTAGTTTGTTTAATGTCACTACCAGAGCCCGGAGTGGTACCTAAGTAAATATCATCCTGTCCAGAAACGTCACGAGTAATAGTTCTAACCAAAGTACCATTCATAGTAAATATTTTAATAGTACACTTACTAGGTAAATTTGTAATTCTAACACGATTATCAATTCTATTAACTTCATATGAAGAAGAACCGTAATAAGGATTAGGAACAACTTTAATTAAATCCAAAGCGCTCTTTGCGGTTGAGTTTTCTTGGAATAAAGTGGCTATATCGCTAGTATTAAATTTATACATAGGAAAGTTACCATTTTGCGGATTAGTTGAATTAACATCAGTAGTTAGCAAGCTTGGAGAATTTACATTCTGCAATTTATTAACGAAACTACCAGTTTGAGAATTTGTATAAGTTGCAACCCCTGAGAATCCATAACGATAAGGCTTTGCCACATTGATCTGAACTCTCACATCAGAAGGCATATTTTCAGGTGAACTGAAATTAAACCCTGGAGCAGGCATTGGCATAGAAACCCACATAATGTCTCTTTCTATACTATTAATTGGTGCAAGACCGCTTCCGCTATTTGAACCAACGAAAACTGCTGGAGCAAAATACTTTTGTAAAACATCATTAATTCTTGCGCCATAATCATAACGAGTTTGTCCGTATGGTTTACCACTTAAAGTTGGCTCCCAGTCAAAGGGAGTTGCGCCAGAACTTGGATTAGGTGTTGGGAAGGTAGATTGAATTGAATTACCTCCAAATACATATACAAAGTGTTTACCACCAAAAGCATAACGGTATGGAGTATTCATATTTGAAGTTGGATTCCATATCATATCATTACCATTATTTTCTTTTTGGTAACTATCTTCTCCAAAGGCCATATTTAAACGCTCACCTGTTTCCAAATTAATTGCATAACCAGGAAACCAACCCATTCCTGTAGCTGAGATAAAAGCTGCATCGCTTTCAGCTGAACTAGAAGCTGTTCCTGTAGCATATACACCATCTTTATTAACAGAAGGGTGTCTTCTCGGTCCAAAGAAAATACCTCCACCTTCTGCAAGGGTATATTTTTCTTGCATTTCAAGAACGCAACATCTTGTCCATTTACTCTTATCCTTAGTAAATACAATTAATGCGCTTCCAATTTTTCTTAAATCGCAGTTTCCATCTAAACTAGGAGAGCCTTCACCGGGATTTCCATAAACAGAAATTAATTTTGATGCCTCTTGAATCCAAACTTTACCATTTAATCCTGGTCCACCAAAAACTCGAGAAGGAATTCCTGCCGAACTGCTAGGAGAGATTGAATAATATGAAGCCGCTAAAGGATATGGCGCCCAAGTTCCTCCTAAAATATTTCCAAATTGTTTTTTAGGATCGTAAAAAGCTTTAATCACACCTGAATTATCTTTCTTATAAAAAGCATCTTCACTTCCTGCAGTTTTGTTATTACCGGATAATATCCAATTTAAAGGATCTGCTCCATCAGCATCTTTAATTGAATTTAACCAATTTGAAGTTCCGTTAACATAAGATATGCTTGCTCCTATAAATGATCCAGGAGCCGGCCCTGCATAATCTGACTCTAAAGTCTTAAAATCAGTGAACTTTCCAACAAATTCACCAGGATCACCAACTTGTTTAATGGTAACTGAAAAACCTAAATCAGGGAAATAAAATTCATTTCCAACTTTAATTGTTTCGTAACTAACATCAGTTGTACCTGTTGTTGCGGCAGCGTTTGGATAATATTTTTTACCACTTACAACGTCTTGTAATTCCCAACTAGTGTTGTCAATATTTAAAGCGGCGATACCTGGATTTGTTCCGGTTGGCATAGCATTTAAGCTAGCTTGAGGAGTAGTTGCAGTAGATAAATTATTAATGAATCTGAAAGTAAAGTCAGAATTTTTTACATTTAATGGATCTACAACCTTAATATTAATTGGTCCTTGAGCGTTTTCATAAGTAACGTCTGCTTTAAAGAAATTACTTACAATCTCGTCCTCAGAGGCTTTAGTCATTGTTAAAATATTACCACCATTACCTTGACCTTCAACTCGTGTTATTTTTGGTCCGAAACCATATGCTGCCTGAGCAACTGTTCCGTCCTTTTCAACATCCGGAATGTGAGGGATACCAGCAGCACGTTTTAATTTACGGCCTTCTAGATACGGACGCTTCTGTCCTAAAAAATTCGCAGAAGGATTAACCGAAACCGGAACATCTGGTGCATAGGTTAAATAATTATTGTAGGCATAAGCAACAGAAAGGAAATAATAAGTTTTGTTATTAATTAGTTTTCTGTTTGAAGAAGTTGAAAATGCATCATCAGTAACTTTAAAAGTAGAAACAACACCTTTGTTTAATCCTTCAACTTTGATCTTTGGAGAAACAGCACCAACACTATTATCTAATTCGAAGTTAACAATACGAGAAACATTATTCTCTAAATCGCATTGAAAAATAGGAATCGCTTTTGTTCTGTCAGAAAGATCAGTTGAAGTAACTTTATCATTAATGATTTGATAAACAACATACCCTTCAAAACGGTATACTTTATCAGGATTACTTAGAGCCGTTATTGTGGATGTAGGATCTGATAGGATAGAAATATCAGTTTCAGCGTAATCGTTGTTAAATTGCTTGTAATTATTTGAACCTTTTTTATTGGTCAAATACACAATTAACTCATTATTAATTTCTTGAATTGTTAAATCCGGAGCTTCAGGACCATCTAATAATTTAAAACAATTATCAAATAAAGCCTGTGCTTTATCATCAGCAGATTTTAACAAAGAGATAGAAGATAAATTTCCCCCTTTAACTGGACTTTGAGCCCAAGGCATACCAAAAGTAATTTCGTTTACTGCGCCAGGTAATAATTTAAAAGGACCAGCTGATTGCAAGAAACGTCTATCTCCAGGAAGATTACCTGCACCTTTTTCTGTCCAACCAGTACCCGCAACCGGATCACCATCATACACAAAAATAGAAGGAGCGGTTCCGCCATATGCATTTCCTCCAATTGTGAAAGGAGAACCATCCTTCCAAAAACCGGTCATAAAATTATAATAATGTATTGCAATATCAGGATTTGTAGTTTGAGGCGGAAAAGCACCGTAATTATTATTATAATAAGTAAAACGGCTCATTTGAATTGTTTCACCCGGCTCGTCAATACCAGAATTAGGATTTCCAGTCCCATTATCATTATCATTATCAATTCCATCGGCTGCATCAGCAAGCGGACCACGGAAAAAATCGCAACCTAAAGCAGGAGGAAAGTCACCATAACCATTTGTACCTGCAGCAGTCTCGTCAAACGGATCGGCATTATAAATATAACCTAAACCTCTTGATACGTCACAACCAACATAATCATCTAAAAAATATCCTAAATCAGCATCATTCCAAATTGTAAAATAAGTTTGATTTAATTGGAATGAAGAACGGTTATGAATTTCGTAGTTATAGAAAGTCATATTATTAATTTCGTCGTTGGTCTTAAATCCAAAAGCTTGCGCTCTAACCTCAACACCGATTGGCACACCTTGTGTTTCAGTATGTGCACCACCTACGTCGTTAAATACCCAAAACAAAGTTTGATCTCCATAAAGTTTACTTTTACAAAACCCTAAATTATCCTTTAAAGCAGTATTAAAAACATCATAAGCAGGGTAATCACCAGCACTTGGATCATAAACACCATCAGGACTGTTTGTTTCAACAAAAGGAGCTAATAGCTTACCTTGGTTCTTACTAATATCGCCATTACCTGGCCAAGCTAAAATATTCGGTGTTGCAGGTCCGCCTGCCACAAAATTATCAACTTCGGTACGATTAATAGAATAGATACGATCATATCTTAAACACTGATCAGCTTCAATTGAAGTATTTACGATATCTAATGGTCCTGGCCAAAAGTCAATACCATTTTGACGGTAAGTCATAGCCGCAACTTTTAATTGACCACCCGCATCTAAACCACCTAACCAAATAGAACCAGCAAAACTTGATGAAATACCAGTATTTCTATTAGATGTAGCAGGAACAATATAATAGGCGTTACCATTTCCCTGTAAATCCCACCACATATCACCACCACTATAAATGATTGTTCTAACATTGTTAATCCACAATTCTTGAGCTGATTTTGGAGCAGCACAACCTGCCATAATCTTTTGGCTTAAATTTGTAGCAGAAGATTGTCTTTCTCCTACCGCTTTTTCTCTACCATAAATGCTTATGCTACATAAGACACTTAGTAATATTATAATTTTTTTCATATTGAACTCCTCTTAAAAATTAAACATTAAACCTATACGTATTTGACGCGGACTGCTGAAGTTACCAGGCTGATTGATACTGATATTATACATATCTATGAATGAAGCAGCATTATTTGCAAGGGATAATGATTGCGCAGCTTGAGCTGAAGTTAAGTAACCATCATCAGAAGGATTACCCGTGAAATTATAAACATTTAAAATATTACGTGTATTTAAAACATTTAATACTTGTAAATAAATATTCAAATTTGCGGTTTTTTTGTTATCGTCCCCGTCTTTACCCCAACTTAAATCAATATTCTTATCAATTCTTAAGTTACCTCTGTAGCTCCATGGTTTTGAAGATCCGTTAATTTGTCCAACAATACTTGAACGACCACCTGTACCAAAAGCAGTAGGCGCACCCCAACGTGTGTATGGTGTACCTGAACCAACTATGAATGATAAGTTAAATCCAACATCTTCAAACAATTGGATAACTTTTCCTTTTTTTGTTTTTATTGTTGGTCCTTTATAATCTTTTTCAGCACCAAAACGGTAATCATAATTTAACACAAAACTATGACGTTGATCGAAATCTAATGGTTGAAGGATACGTAAATTTGGTTGACCAGATTGTGCTAAGTTTGCACCAGAGTTAGCATTTGAACCAGAACCTTCAGCAAATTGTAAGGTGTAGTTTGCAGAATATCTTGAACCACCTGTTCTGCGGAAATCAAATACAAACGATAAACCTTTTGTTGTTGCAAAATCTATATTATCATATTGAATGTATGTTTTAGGATATGCACCTGTAACAACTCTTTGATTGATCATGTTACGCATTTCACGATAGAAAGAAGTGATTGTTAAGGAAGCGTTTTTTCTTTCATTCAAAATTTGTGAAAAACCTAATTCATAATCAATTGTTTGTTGTGGTCTCATATTTGGATTTGTAACCAATGGACTACTACTTTCTGCATCCATAAAATAGTAATTTAAAGGATTGATTGCGTTACCAGTAGGACGTTGAGTTAAAATATCATAGTGAGCAAAGAAATTTGCTACATCTGAAATAGGGAAAGAGAATGCTATACGCGGCATAACATTAATTGCCGCTGCATATTGTTTAAATCCGCCAATCGACATTTTTTTGTCATAGTTTGAACGATCCTTAAATAAAGGAACTGGATTACCGGAAGTAGAAGCAATTAAAGATGGATCTGACAATTCGTTACCTTCAGAATCATACCACTGATCACCATCTCTAAACCCTTTAATAAAACCTGGAGATTTTCCGCCAGTTGGTGCATCTGAAATATAAATAGCTGCATCTTTAGATATATTTGAAGGTATATTATTTGCAAAACCTGCAGGAAGATCATCCAAAGAAGAAAGGTCGCTAATTTTTGCTAACTCATGGAAAGCGTATTTATCCTTTAACACCTGCTGATTTGCATCATAACGGTCAACACGTAAACCAACATTAAACTTAATATCTTTAAAATCAAATTTATCCATGATGAAAACTGAAGCGTAAATTGGTTTAAATGCTCCTATCGGATACAATCTTCTACCTGCGTCATCTGTTTGTTCAAGGAATTTGCTAATATCAGTTTTCCCTTTGGTTCTTTTTCCATCATGAGTAAAGCCGCTATAGTTAACAACTCTATTTGATTGGTTATAAAACATATCATCCGCACTAAACATATCTAAACTTAATTGCGAAGGATCTAATGCATCAGTATTAACAAAACCAGTGTAGTTTTTTGGTAAGCCTAGTTTTTCTAATATCTTTTCGGAGAATTGAGATTGTATATCTGCTTGATATTTATTTTCGTAGTAATAATATGGAACTAATCCAGAAAACTGAGAAACCAAAATCGGATTAGATTTGTCTAATTCTAGTGTATGTAAATTTGCTGTGTTTCTCATTACATCCCACAAATCTCCGGCACCTAGACCGTAGAAACTATTAGAGCGTTGGTCAAATTCTAAACCAAAAGTTAATGCATGGCTCTTTATATCCGTATTAAAACTTGTTGCGATACGAAACTGCTCGTTAATAATTTTAGTATATCCTGAAGGATAAACACCGAAATTATTAAATAAGTTATATACAGAGGCAGGAGAACCTCCATTAACAACTCCGTTATTTCCTTGGATATAATTACTACCGAAAGTTACAGGCCCAGATTGACTTAATAGGTAACTTGTGTATATAGCTGCATCAGGATTAAGGTCGGCAGGTGTAAAGCTAACCGGTAATTCAAATCTACCTCTATATTCGTAAGCATTGATCTCTTGTCCATTTAAATTAAAAGCATCTTTAAACTGATAGTTAAAAGCAAAATCTTTTTCAGCGAAAGGTCTTTCAAATTTACCAACGTAACCATAATTGAACACGTCATCTTTATGCTTTGCACTTCTTGTTCTGTCTAAAACATTCTCGTAACTCACTAAAAATCTAAAAAATGAGTTAGTTAATAAAGACTGAGTTTTTTCTTTGTTACCTGTTCCGCCAAATTTTTGAGTAACGGATAGGTTTACACGACCGGTTCTTTTACTTGTTTTTGAATTATTTACAGAATTTAAAAGGTTGTTAGCAACATTGGAATTAAAATTATCTGCAAACTCATAAAAACCACCTAAGGAAATATTTGTGTTAACTGTTGGAGCATAATCAAGCTTACCGTTTAAAGCTAACAAACGAGAAGATGCATTCGGTCTGAATTTTTGAGTATTGATATCATCTTTTGTTATAAACTCAGAAGCACGAATAAATCCTGTTCCAGAAGGAGACGGCAATAAAGGTGCGTCTTTAATTTCTTGTAACTTCTCATCTTTAATTACTGAGATAGGAATAAAAGAGGGGTTGTTATCCTTAATGTAATTTCCCTGTCCTGATAAAAAGAAACCTAAAACGGTACGATGAGTAGAATCTTTCTTTTTTAATAATGGTCCGCCAAAACTAAAACCTAATGAGTTATAGCCATATGGATCTGTTAATTGAGATGAGATTAACTCTACCCCTCCAAAATATTTTGATTGCGGGCCGCGTGTTGAAATTGAAATGGCTCCAGAGGTTAAGTCACCATACATTGCTGGAACACCACCGGTAATTACGTTTAATTGTTCAATTGATTGTTGCGGCAAATTTGGCGTTCCAAAAACCTTAACACCATCAACGAAATAAGTTGTGTTTCCACTACGACCACCACGTACATTAATCGCTTTTCCTTCATCAGCCTGAAATACCCCTGCGGTAGTTGCTGCAACTGAGTTTATATCTTTTGTTGCTAAATTCTGATAATCTTCGCGGGTAACTGTTTGACCAGATTTAGTGTCAGGATCAATTAATGGCACCTGATATGTTACAACTTCTACTTCATCTAACTTAACACCTTCACCGTTTGATAGGCCAATTGTAATGTAAGCCGTTTTACCTTCACCAACAACAATATCCTTAACCTCTGCGGCCTGATAACCCACATAAACACCTTTTACAGTGTATTTTCCGGGAGATAATGGCTTTATAAAAGCCTCGCCATCCATATTAGTGGTTGAAACGCCAACTTGAACGCCATCTTGATAGGCTACAACGTTGGCAAAAGGAATAGCTTCTTTTGTTGCTTTATCTTGCAAAACAACTTTAATTGCACCGTTTCCTTGAGCTAGGGCTGCAAGGCCAGTAAAAACAACTAACACAACTGCTAAGTAAATCTTTTTTATCATATATTGTTAAATTACCTTAATATTTTACTTCCTAAAAACCTTAAAAGTATAAAGCCTTGGGATTAATAACAAACAAAAATCTTCACTTTTTATTAATATACTGATTTTCAATTTATTAAACTTTTAATACCCTATTAACATTCTTTTAATATTATAAATCTACAAACATTGTTTTTAAATAAAATTAACAAATTAAAATGTGGTTATACGAACTGTATAAGTGGTTAAAAAATACGGATAATTGGAAAACTATTTTTTACGCTTCTTCGTTTTAAACAAGCGCTTAAAAAATGGTTCACGTCGGTTATCGTTATTCAAATTAGACTTTGTTTTACTTTGTTTCATTCGCTTACGAACTTTTTTAGTTTGCAGGCGCTTATGGTGTTTTTTTATTGCTTTTCGCTCAGCTTTCTCTTTCCTCTTCTTCTCACGGGCTTCGAGCCGTTCTTTTTTTTGAATTTTACGCTGCGTGCTTACCGATTTTTCTTTTGGCCCGGTTCCCTTTTCTTGCGAAAGGGCGGTGAAAAAACAAAATAAGAAAATTAAAAAAACTATATTTTTTTTAAAACTCATTTTCTAGTTTATATTCAATTACCTCAACGCCAAAACGCCTCAAAAAATCTACTCCCTCGTCGCTTGGTATCCCTTTAAACTTAGCATAACTATCTTTAAAAAATACTTTTTTTATACCTGTTGTATAAATTACTCTTGCGCATGAAATGCATGGAGAAAGTGTAACGTACAAAGTGGCATCGGCCATGCTTACATTGTTTTTTGCAGCATACAAAATTGCATTTTGTTCTGCATGTAAAGCCAAGGAGCAACTTCCCTTACTATCGCGAGCGCAGCCCACTTCAGGCCATTCTAGATCACAATTATGAGTGCCTGCCGGTGGGCCATTATACCCCAAAGAAATGATCCTGGTATCTTTAGTTAAAACCGCACCTACTTGTGCTTTAACGCAATGAGAGCGAAGAGCTAGCTTGGCAGCCAGATCCATATATATATCGTTAAAGGATGGTTTTTGCATTTTATTTTTTTTAATAATTATTCTATACTGCTTCGCTTACAACTTCTTTTACATCGTTTGGCAATAACCTTTTTAATAAAGCTTCTATTCCGGCCTTAAGAGTTAAAGTGCTACTTGGGCAACCACTGCAACTACCACGCATTTGAACGGTAACAATTCCATCTTTTAATTCTTTAAAAGTGATTTGCCCTCCATCCGATTCAACAGCAGGACGAATATATTGCTCTAACACTTCAATAATTTTATTTTCAACATCATTTGAAGGTGGAACATGTTGCGTATTGATAGAAATTGTTTCTTTAAATGAAGAATCCTTTGCTACTTTTTGCTCGGGCAATTTATTGATGATAGCATTTCCTTTATTTAAATAATCCGAAATAAATACACGCAATTCATCCCTTACTTCTTCCCACAAAACAGCATCTTGCTTAGTTATGGTTATAAAATTAGAGGCAATAAAAATACGTTTCACAAAAGGAAACTGAAACAACTGTTTAACAATTGGAGCATCAGCGGCCTCACCAACGTTCTGATATTCAGCCGATGCACCGCTCACTAAAAGCAATTTATTAGCAACAAATTTAACACTCGAAGGGTTTGGAGTTTCCTCGGCATAAAAAACAAAAGGTATATCTTGAATATTCATAATTACTGCAAAAGTACAAACTTTTTAGCTTTAAATAAGTTATATCATAATCATGAAAAGAATGTACTTTTACCGCAAACATTTATGCAAATAAAAACTGATTTTTTAGTTATAGGCTCAGGCATAGCCGGTTTGAGTTTTGCTCTTAAAGTAGCAGATAAAGGCAACGTTATTTTAATTACAAAAAGTAACGAAGATGAAAGTAATACCAAATACGCCCAAGGCGGAATTGCTGCCGTGTGGCACGATAAAGACAGTGTTGAAAAACATGTTGCCGACACTCTAAACGCAGGCGCGGGTTTGTGTAATGAGGAAATTGTTAGACTGGTTGTTTCTGAAAGTACTGAGCGGGTTAAAGAATTAATCGAACTTGGAACAAAGTTTGATAAAAAAGAAACGGGCGATTATGATCTTGCTAAAGAAGGCGGACACAGCGAAAACAGAATTTTACACTATAAAGATATTACCGGCTTTGAAATTGAACGCGCATTGTTACAACAAATTCACAATCACAAAAACATAAAAATTTACGATCATTATTTTGCTATTGATATTATTACGCAACATCATTTAGGAAAAGTAGTTACCTCTAAAACGCCTGATATTGCCTGTTATGGCGCCTATGTTGTAAATACTAAAACAGGTGTTATTGATACTGTTCTTTCAAAATTTACCATTATGGCAAGTGGCGGTGCGGGGCATGTTTATGCTACAACCACCAATCCAAAAATTGCTACCGGAGATGGTATTGCAATGGTATATAGAGCCAAAGGTTTTGTAAAGGATATGGAATTTGTACAATTCCATCCTACTTCACTTTATAATCCGGGCGAAAACCCAAGCTTTTTAATTACCGAAGCCATGCGTGGTTTTGGTGGTGTTTTAAAAACACAAGATGGCAACGAGTTCATGCAAAAATATGATTCGCGTGGTTCTTTAGCGCCAAGAGATATTGTAGCGCGTGCCATTGATAATGAATTAAAAACTCGTGGCGACGATTTTGTTTATTTAGATTGCAGACACTTTGATAGAAAAGGTTTTATCGAACATTTTCCAAACATTTATAACAAGTGCATGAGTTTAGGGATAGATCCTTTTATTAAAATGATCCCTGTTGTTACTGCACAACATTATTTATGTGGTGGTATTTTAGTAAATGAGCAAGCGCAATCATCTATAAAAAATTTATATGCCGTTGGCGAATGTGCCTGCACCGGTTTACATGGCGCAAATCGTTTAGCAAGTAATTCATTATTAGAAGCAATTGTATTTGCTCATCGCGCGGCCGAACATTCTAAAAGTTTATTAAACGTTGTTGAAATTGAAAATACAATTCCTGAATGGAATGCAGAGGGAACGGAACAAGCCGAAGAAATGATCTTAATTACGCAATCACAAAAAGAGGTTCAGCAAATAATGAGTAACTATGTTGGCATTGTGAGAAGCGAACTGCGCCTTAAAAGAGCTTTTGACAGGCTTGAGATTCTTTATATGGAAAATGAAGCGCTTTACGACAAAACAATTATTACACAAAAATTATGTGAATTAAGGAATTTAATTTGCATTGGTTATTTGATCATTAAACATGCAATGAAACGCAAAGAAAGCGTTGGCTTGCATTATATGATCGATTATAAAAACAAAAACTAATTTTCTTCTTTATTTTTAAAAGCTAAAACGTACCTAATTTCTGAAAACGAAATATCGTCGGGCAAACTGCTTTTTATTGGATTTAATCCTGTGGCCTTATCAAATTTTTCTAAAGCCTGCAAAATTGTTTTTTGCTTTTCGCGAGAAACCAACAGGTCGATATTTATTTCACCTGTAGAAATATATGGAGCAAGATGTCCTTCTAATGTTGTTTTAGCAAACCCACGCATAATAGAAATTTCTTCAATGCTTAATCCTTGTTTAAACAAATCAAACGTTTGTTCTTTACTGCTTAATTTTTTCTCCTTTTCGCCGCCATCCGCTTTTTCTTTTTTAGCTTTCTTTTCCTTTTTTGGAGACTTAGCATTCATATTAGATTCGATATCATGCTCAAACATATAATCTTTTATTATACTTAAAAACTGATCTCCAAAAGCCTCCACTCGCGCTTCTCCAAAACCGCTAATTTGGATTAATTCATTTGTTGTAGTTGGCAAAAACTCCGTTAATTCTTTTAATGCTTTATTATTTGCAACCATGTAAATTGGTTTTTGCTCCTCATTACAAATATCATCGCGCAGCAATAATAGTTTTTTATATAAGGCAGGATGATCAATATCGCTCGAGATCTTGGCGTTTTTTGCATTTTCATAAACGTTTATGCGAACGCTTGGATAAACGATCTTTAATTTAGCTTTTAAAAATTCATGTAAATTAAATCCATAAGCACTCGCTTTAAACAAGGCAATTTTTGAAAAAGTCTGCTCAAATAAACTTTGCAATTCTGCATTTAATTCCTCCGCCGCTTCTTTACTTTCTGTTGTAAACGGAATATTCTTTAATAAACTAATTACTTGTTCTAATTCTGTTTGAAAATAAACAGATGCTTGTCCAAGGCGTTTAGAAATATTTTCATCGTATTCTACATTGCTTGAAACAGCAATTAAATTACTTAGTTGATGTTTAAATTTATTACTTACTTCATTTAATGCATCTAATTTTGAAAATAATTTTTCTGTCCACTCACCTGCAGAAGCATTAATACGAGTTTTATATAATTGAAAAATCCCTGCAAGATCTTTTCGTGAATATATTATATCTGTTAGATCGAATAAATTCACTAAAATAGTTTTTATATACTCGTTCTTTGAAGAATTAAAAATAGAGTCAATTGCACTTTGATCTTGTTTATTTGAAGAAGAAAATTGTAAGATCTTTTTATCATTATACAAAGTCTCTGCATTTATTTTTGAGCTTAAGGTTAAGCCACCTAAGCTTCTGCACCTGCTTAAAGCTACATAAACCTGACCGGCGCTAAATGAGTGTGCGGCATCAATTATAACTTTTTCAAACGTTAAGCCCTGACTTTTATGAATAGTAATTGCCCATGCCAAACGTAAAGGATATTGCGAAAAGGTTCCTAATATTTCTTCCTCAATTACTTTTGTTTCTTTATTTAATTTGTAAGAAACATTTGTCCAGGTTTCTTTGCCAACCTCGATCTCATGACTATCCTCTTCGCATTTTACTTTAATAGTTGAATCGCTTACAGATGTTACAATACCAATTTTTCCGTTATAATAATTTTTCTCAGCATTATTTTTAAGGAACATTACGCGGGTTCCTTTTTTTAAGGTTAATTGTTCATCTGCCGGATAATTTTTTTCACCAAAGATCCCATCTGTTTTACTTTTAAAAACATAGGCCTTATCAGATAACTCATTCAAAAGTTTTTGATTGATCTCATCGGCTTTTTGATTGTGTGTTGTTAAGGTAATATTATCGCGAATAAAATTATTTGAAAGATCGGGCCTATAATGTTTATTTAATTCTTCAAGGTCTTCAAAGCTTAAATTATTGTTACGCACTTTATTTAAAATATCGATAAAGTTCTGATCTTTTTGCCTGTAAATTTTTTCAAGCTCAATGTAAACCGGTGGATTATTTCTAATCACAACACTATCAAAAAAATAAGGACTTTGATAAATATTACTTAATAAGCGCCACTCTTCGTGATTTACAACAGGGGGCAACTGATGCATGTCGCCAATAAACATTACCTGAACACCACCAAAAGGCAAATGCATTTTTTTTCTGGTTGAGCGCAAAACAAAATCAATTTGATCGAGCAGATCGGCGCGCACCATACTTATTTCATCAATTACCAAGAGTTCTAGTTTTCTAAAAATAGAAAGCCTTAAACTATTGTATTTAAAAGAGGCTACAGATTGTTTCGAGAAATCAGCATTTCCCTCTAAATTTAAAACCGGTAAAAAAGGGGCAAAAGGAAATTGAAAAAAAGAGTGAATGGTCGTTCCTCCCGCATTAATAGCTGCAACACCGGTAGGCGCTACTACCGCCATTTGCTTCATGGTATTTTCTCGTATATACTTTAAAAGTGTTGTTTTACCGGTACCGGCCTTACCTGTTAAAAAAATGGGTTGGTTGGTTTGGTTAACAAAATTTAAAACGTGTTCAAATTGGGAATTAATTTCTATGGTACTCATTCTGCATACAAAATAAAGCAAATTTTATAACTTTATGGCAATATATGATCGATTATAAAATTTATTGCGCCGGAAAATTTATTTCAAGTTCAAAAAAACTTGAGGTAACAAATAAATATTCTCAAGCAATGTATG
Organism: Flavobacteriales bacterium; assembly: GCA_040382975.1. Taxonomy (GTDB): domain Bacteria; phylum Bacteroidota; class Bacteroidia; order B-17B0; family Aurantibacillaceae; genus Aurantibacillus. The sequence continues at coordinate 3,977 of JBEIEI010000003.1, read as the reverse complement.
CTACAACCTATTTAGCAGATAAAGAAATTCTTGAACAAGCAATTACTGCAGCAAATGCCATAAAAGAAGCTAGTAAGAAATTATCGTCGTACGAAAAATTTACTGCCCTAAAATTTATTTCAGAAGAAATTGAAAAAAACAAAAACCATTTAGCCGAAGTTTTGTGCATTGAAAGCGCTAAACCAATTCGTTACGCAATAGCGGAAATTGAACGCGCTGCACAAACTTTTTTAATTGCAGCCGAAGAATGCAAGCGTTTACCAAAAGAATACATGAGTTTAGATTGGACGCCAAATGGCAAAAGCAAAGAAGGTATTGTTAACTTTTTTCCAATTGGATTAGTGGCCGGAATTTCACCATTTAATTTTCCCTTAAACTTAGCTGTCCATAAAATCGCTCCTGCTATTGCAGCAGGATGCCCTATTATTTTAAAACCGGCTTCTTCTACTCCACTATCCACTTTAGAATTAGCTAAAATTATTGATAAAACAAATTTACCTAAAGGAATGGTCTCTATTTTACCTATGGATAGAGTTACCGGAAATTTATTGGTTACAGATGAACGTTTTAATTTATTAAGCTTTACTGGCTCACCTGCAGTGGGCTGGCCAATGAAAGCACAATGCGGTAAGAAAAAAATTGTTTTAGAATTAGGGGGTAACGCCGGAGTAATAATTTCAGAAAGTGCTAACTTAAATGACATCCTTAATAAATGTGTTGGAGGAGCTTTTGCATATAGCGGACAAATTTGCATTCACGCACAACGCTTTTTTGTACATCCAAAACATTACGATGTCTTTTTATCGTTACTAAAAACAGAATCTGAAAAATTAATTATCGGAGACCCATTAAAGCCTGAAACGCAAATAAGCAGCATGATAGATGAGGCTAACGCTATACGGATTGAAGCATGGGTAAACGAAGCTATAGAACAGGGTGCAAAATTAATTATTGGCGGAAAAAGAAATGGTTCTTTTTACAATCCAACTATATTAACCAATACAACCTCAGCAATGAAAGTTAATAGTGAAGAAGTATTTGGGCCTGTAATTTGTGTAGAAAAATACGATGACACCATTGAAGATGCGGTAAAAAAAATAAATGATTCTAAATTTGGATTACAGTGCGGTGTATTTACAGATTCAGTTTCTGAATTAGATTATTGCTTTAAAAGTATTGAAGTTGGCGGAGTGATCCATAATGATGTACCTACCATTCGTTTTGACCAAATGCCATATGGGGGCATTAAAGAAAGTGGCTTAGGGCGCGAGGGTGTTAAGTATGCGATAATGGATATGCTGGAACCAAAGATCCTGGTGAAATAAAATAATTGCCGTCACTTTTTCCATTATTATGGCAGTGAAAAACATTGAGAGAGCAAACAAAAAATCAATACGGAATAATTTCTGAATTTAGTCTTTGGCGTCACTTTTTGCTTGATCAAAAAGTAACCAAAAAATCAAGGCTTTCATAAGATTTTGCTAAAAATCAATGTCATTCAAGCCGATGATTTAAGCGCTTCGCGAACAGCCAAAATCATCTTCGCACCCGCCAACGCTTTTGAATGGCACAGATTTTTTTTACGCAAAATCTTATGAGGCCACCTCACATTGTTTGCTTACGCGGAAAATTTACATCTGTAGCATTGCGGTTAGATGTTTGAGTTTTCGATCTTGATCTTTTGCAGAGATAGCTAGCGAGCTAAGCTAGGCGGTTAGTTGATTAGGCATATAGAAAGTGAGCTTAGCGAGACAGCGGTTTTTCTTTCGATGCCTCTAAGACTCGAAAGAAAAAATCTCCTACAAAAGATCAAATGCGTTTTGGTTACTTTTGCGCGCCAAAAGTGACATAAAAAACATAAAGGTATTTCGCCTGAGGAAAGTAAAGAAGAAAAATTGTGCTGCCGCACAAAGCTAGATCAAATATGTAATATTTATTTGCTCTGCGTAAAAAGTGACAAAAAGTAGATTATTTTTTTAAAGAATTCATTTTTTTGAAGCCTATTAACTGATCAAAGTAAGTGCCAATTTTCCGGTGGTACACAAAAATATTATAATCGTTTTCTGTATCCCAATGGTTGCCTTCGATAATGGTTTCATCTCCTCTTTTATCGGCATCATTACTTAAAACATAAATATAATTATAGAAACCTTGTTTTAAAAAAAGCTGTGCTTCGTAACCAAAACGTTTATAATTGTAGGTCATTTTACTCGTCTTGTTCATGCGCCAATCTGTAAGTTTACCCATGATGTAAAAATTTCCGTTTGTTTCGGGATTCATATATGGAAGAAAAAAATCTACAAAAACATAATCGGCTTCAATATCCATATTACCCTTAAAATCATTGTTTTTAATTAAAAACTTTCCATTAAAGTCGTTATAAAACAAATAGGGTTTAACAGCTCGTGTTTCATCTTTATATAAAACAATATGATTTTTCAAGTTTTCATCCTTATAAATTTCTTTAACTCTTTCGCTGTAAAATCTAACACTCCGCGCGTCAAAATACCTAAATTCATTTCCACCATTAAAAGTGCTGGCATCGTCTAATGAATAAGTAAGTGTATTTCCGCCCATAAAGGTGGGTTTAATATCTGTTACGGCATTATCCCAACGGTTATTTTGGGTGATCACAACCTTTAGATCTTTGTATGGGTTAGTGATATCATACCCTGAATTATTGATCGTAAAATCAAGGTGCTGTTTATTAAATTGTTCTGCGCCGCCAATAGTTTGTCTGAAATTTGCTGCTATAGAAATTTTATTGTCAAATACTAAAAAACGTCTGCTAAGTACTAGGTCTTTTTTGTCGCCGTTTGCATAAACATAAACGATATAGTTTCCGCTTTTTGTGAAGGATAAATTTTGTTGCGGAAATAAAATTGAGTAATGTAAATATTTTTGAAGTGTATTTGCCGAGAATGAAAAATTAATGATGTTAAGATCAAAATAACCGTTAAGGTATTCACTTATCATTAGATCGCTTGGTGTCCAATCTGCATTGCAATGTATAAATGAAAGTGCGTAATCTTGCCTGTCGGCCTCCAGATCATCAAAACTCAATTCGATCTGTTCGCTACCATGTAGATCAATAAATGGCGATCCAAATTCCCATGAGCTTTCGTGTATTTGAACAGTTTTAATTGATTTTTTGTAATTAAAATCATCATATTTTAAAACATTATCGTTTACATAATCCTCATCATCTGCTTTTGTTTGGCAGAATAGTGTTATCGGCAAAAAGAAGAAGAAATATACAAATGCTTTAAAATTCATAGTCAAATATAAACAATGCTTTAAGTTTTAACGAAATAAGAAGTATAAATATTGCAAAAACGAAATTTTATACAATAAAAAATCCCGTCGAGGAAAACCAAGACGGGATCTTAAAAGTGATATTGGAGATTAGTGAATTACTTTTTTAGTCACCTTATTGTTTTCAGTTTCAACGGTAATAAACAATAATTGATTTTTTGCTTCTAATCCAAAGAAAACAGATTCATTTTGAGTATTTACAATCTTGTTCTCAACAATTTTTTGTCCTAAAACATTTGTTACCGAAATTTTTGCTTTAGTAGTTTTATCAAAATTTAAATTTACGTTTACTCCACTAGCATTTTGGCTTATTAATACAGATTGATCTAAACTTGTTAAAGACGAACTGTTTTCGTTAACACCTGTAGTTATATCAGCACAAACCGTTAATTCAAATCTTGCAGTTGAAGTTGTATCATTCATTGTAAATACATATGGAGTTGCTTTAATGTTATGCGTTACATTTAATAATTTATCTTTTAAAGTAACACAAGCATTTGGAGGTAATAACTGCATATCTTGACCAGTAATAGTGTACTGACCAGAAGTCATAACTTTAACTAAAACAGGAATAACAGCATTTTGTGTAAGTGCAAACGGTAAACTATTAATTGAATAATCTAAATTTCCGCCTTTAGTTGAAATAGTTGTGTATTTACTAT
>JBEIEI010000002.1:0-49072 GCA_040382975.1 Flavobacteriales bacterium | reverse complement strand
TTTTGATAAAATGTTTTTAGAGTATAATTTGCTTGCTTGTTTGCAATAGAAAAATCATCTACAAGTATTAAATTGGTAACACCCTCCGAATTAAATTTTGAAATAAGGCAACTGCCTATAAATCCTGCTGAACCGGTAATAACTATCATATCTAAATTTGAAGGATAAAGTTAATTAAAAATTGCGTTGATAACAGGATTTTGTTTTTAGATAATTTTTATAGAAATTAGAATTATATATGGAAATTAAACGTGTATTCGATATACTCGACAATCTTAAAATTTCATCCTCAAAAAATGATATTTTAAATGCTAAAGAAAAACAACCCGGCCAACAGGATGGCAAAAAATGGGTTAATTACAGTGTTACCGATTTTGCTTTTAATGCCAATTCTGTTAGCTCGGCATTATTATATTTAGGATTAAAAAGTGGAGATAGCGTGGCCATTATGGCATCCAACATGCCGCAATGGAATTTTGTGGATTATGGCTCCCAGCAAGTTGCCATGCCAACTATTCCAATTTTTCCAACCATCAGCGGCAACGATCTAAAATATATTTTAAACCACAGCGAAGCCAAAATTATTTTTATTTCAGAAAAATCTGCTTACCAAAAACTGGTTAGCATGGAGGAAGAATTGCCGCATTTAAAATATGTTTTCAGTTTTTTGCCTATAGCCGAGGTTAAACCTTTTTCTGAATTTTTGGAAATTGGAAATAAAAATAGTGCACTTGATACCATTGAACAAATAAAAAATGGAATTAAAGAAGAAGATCTTTTAACCATTTTGTATACCTCCGGCACAACCGGGCAACCAAAAGGAGTAATGATCACCCACAAGAACATGATCAGTAATGTTTTAATTTGTAAAGATATTGCCCCGTTTAGAATTGAATGGCGCGCTTTAAGTTTTTTACCACTTAATCATGTGTACGAACGTTTTTTAAACACACTTTATCTTTATCAAAACGTTAGTATTTATTATGCCGAAAGCATTGAAACCATTGGTGATAATTGCCGAGAGTTGCAGCCACACATATTTGTGGCAGTGCCCAGAGTTTTAGAAAGAGTTTTAGAACGAATTGTTTCTGCCGGCGAAAAACTGGAAGGTTTTAAAAAGAAAATTTTTAATTGGAGTGTTTCTATTGCACAACGATATGAATTAGACGGTGCAAACGGACCGTGGTATGAATTTCAACGCAAGATTTGTGATATTTTAGTTTACAAAAAATGGCGTGCTGCTGTTGGTGGTAAGGTTGAAGTAATTGTAAGCGGTGGCGCAGCGCTTAATCCAAAAATTGAACGCATTTTTGCTTGTGCAAATTTAAAAGTACTGCAAGGTTACGGCTTAACCGAAACCTGTGTGGTAGTTGCGGTTAATCGTTTAGGCGCCGCCAATAGTATGTTTGGCACCGTTGGAAAAGTAGTAGAAAATTCGGAAGTAAAAATTGCCGAAGAAGATAGCGAGATATTAATGCGTGGGCCAAGTTTAATGAAAGGTTACTATAAAAATCCTGAAGCAACTGCTGAAGCAATAGATAAAGACGGCTGGTTTCATACAGGAGATATTGGAACCATTATTAGTAGTAAATTTTTAAAGATAACCGATCGCAAAAAAGAAATTTTTAAAAGCAGTGCGGGTAAATATATTTCTCCGGTAGCCATCGAAAATAAATTAAAAGAAAGTAAATATATAGAGCATTGTATGGTAATTGGCGAGGGACAAAAATATGCCTCGGCCTTAATTATACCTTCAATCTCAAACTTTAAGGAGCATTTTAATAAAAATAATATAGAGTGGCCCGGCAATGATGTTTTGCATGAAAACGAAGAGATCAAAAAAATAATTAATGCACATATTAAAGAGGTTAATGCCTCTCTTGCGTCATACGAACAATTAAAGCGCAGTCAGCTAATTAAAGGCAATTGGACCGTTGAGACCGGAGAAATTACTCCAAAACTAAGTTTAAAGCGCAAAAATATTGCCGAGCAGAACAAAGAAATAATTATTAAGATCTTTGGGGAGGGTGAGTAAGAGCCACGAATTGCAATAATTACTCAAATTTATAATTAAAGCCAATTCTCAAGCTAGCGATTAAGCCCTAATGAAATATCTGTTTTTCATATTGCCGTTGTTTTTTTATTTAAGTTGTCAACTCAAGAAGAAATATTCATCACTTCAAATATCTGAAAACCTATGTAAACATTATTGGAGAATAACCAAAGTAACCGACAATTTTTATGGTGAAACAAATTATTATTCGAACGAATTAATCAGTGTAAAAGGAAAGCCCGCAATAAAAGGAAAAAGTTTAGGCCCATTTGAAATTACTCTTTCTTTCAATAAAGATTCAACTTATAGTGAATCGAAAGGATATTTTGAAAATTTACCCGATAAGTTCTCTCGAAAATGGAAAATAAATAAAAATACTCTGTCAATTCCCACGGATCTGCCCAAAAATAATTACGACACCAAACCGGTTTTATATGGCCAACTTCAAGTAATTCAGTGTTATGATTCTCTTGTAATATTAAAACGCAAAATGGATAAGACAAAGTGGACCAGGATCTTTTTTTTAGAAAAATAAGGTGCTTATAATGATCGGTTTGATGTGCGAAATCTGTGTCTAAAAAAACCTTGGTGATAATTCGTGTAATTCGTGGCTAAAAAAGAGCGAAGCACTTAAGACCAAACTTTTGTCCCTTCTGTGCAATTGGTACAAATATCAATTTGGTTTCTACTCTTTAATATAGAGCGTCTGAAATTAGTATAGGGTGCCGAAAACCAAATGCTCTCAAAAGTATCAATTTCCAGATTCCCTAATTTGTATTTAGCGTCCTTATCAAAACAACAAGGAACGATTTTACCATCCCAGGTAATTACACAACCTTGCCACATGCGCCAGCATTGATTCAATAATTTATTCTTTAATTCAAATTTTCCAGAACCACTCTTTTTATAACGAGAATATTCTTCATTCTCAGGAATAAGATCATGCCCGTTCTCAAAATCGTAGATCTGAGCAGTTTTTATCTTTACCTCATCAACTCCTAATTCTTTCCCTAACTTTTTTACAGCTTCAATTTGGTGCTCGTTGGTTTTAAAAACCACAAATTGCCAAACAACATGTGGCGTATTGCTCTTTAATGATTGTTTTTGTTTTAAAATTTCTTTGGTGCCCTCAATTACTTTAGAGTATTGTCCGCCTATTCTGTATTTTTCATAAACTTCCTGAGTTATACCATCTACCGAAATAATTAGTTTATCCAAATTACTTAAAACTGTTTGTTTGGCATTTTCCTCCGTTAAATAATGTGCATTGGTGCTTGTGATAGTAAAAATGTTATTATCGTTAGCAAACGAAACCATTTTTAAAAAGTCGGGGTTCAAATAAGGTTCGCCTTGAAAATAAAAGGTAAGGCTATGTAAATGCTTTTTAGTTTGTAAGATTATTTTTTCGAATAATTGGTTTTGCAACATTCCGGTTGGGCGGGTAAATTCGCGTAAGCCACTTGGACATTGCGGACACCTTAAATTGCAGCTTGTTGTTGGCTCTATACTTATAAAAAAAGGCAAGCCAATTTGAACGGGTTTATTTATCAATCGCGAATAATAAAATCCAAATGCCAATTTTAAAAAGTTAAATACTTTATAAATGGATAATTTTTTAAATATTTTAAGATAATAGTGTGTCAAGTGCGTTAGGTAAAGATAGCCTTTATACAGAATAATGTTTTACTTTTACGGTGTTAATTAATGAATAAACAGATATTTAAAATAATTTTCCCGGCACTGGCAATTCTATTATTTGCAAAATGTGCACAAGTGGCTCCTTTAAATGGCGGCAAACGAGATATTGATCCCCCAAAACTATTGGAGGCTATTCCGGCAAATAGAACAATTAACTTTAATTCAGATCAGATCGTTCTAAAATTTAACGAGAACATAAAACTTCAGGATCTGCCAAATCAATTAATCGTTTCTCCAAAACTAAGTTTTGATCCCGATATTGAAGCTGACGGAAAAAAAATCACCATCTCGTTTAAAAAGCAAGCACTTTTGCCAAATACTACCTATCGCTTTTATTTTGGAAAAGCTGTTATAGATATGACAGAGGGAAACGCTATTCCTAATTTTGAATATGTGTTGGCTACAGGCAATGCTATTGATTCGTTAAAAATAAAAGGCACAATAATAAACGCCTTTAATAATAAGCCCGAAAGTGATATCACAATAGGCTTATATAATAAGACAGAAGAAATTGATAGCTTGCCGTACAAAATATCTCCTAATTATATTACCCGAACTTCTCAAAACGGATCATTTCAGTTTGCTAATTTACCCTATACTATATATAAGGTATTTGGTTTTTTAGATAAGAACAAGAATAATCTATATGATGGTGATGCCGAAAAAATTTCCGTTTACGGAACTGATCTTGATCTTAAAAGCGACACAACCATCAAATTATCTCTGTTCAAAGAAGAACCGGCAAAAGTTTATGTAAAAAAAATAAACTCACCCTATTTTGGCTTCACGCAAATAATATTGAATAAAAAAAGCTTTTTAAGTTTAAATTCCGTGAATAAGGCCGACGGAAAAAATATTTATGAAACAAATCCGGGAATTGAAAAAGACACTTTATCCTTCTATTATAAAAACATAAAAGATACTTTGCCGTTGATCCTAAAAAATATTTCTTTCAAAAAGATCGATACTATTAAAGTACAAGTCCCAAAAACAAATGCTTTAAAAAAGAATTTCACTTTTACCACAAATGCATCCTCAGGAAAGCTTCCACTTCAAAAGCCTGTACAGATAAGGTTTATAAACTGGATGGATACAAATAGAACCACCATTTCAAAAATTAAACTAACAAGTAAAACAGATAGCTTGATCAACTTAGAGAAACTAAACTATAAATGGTTAAACATAACTACACTTGAAATTGGGAATAAACTAAAACAAGGCATTCGTTATTCGTTAAAAGTTGATACAAATGCTTTTTTTGATGAGAATGGAATCAAAAACGATAGTTTAAAGGTGGAATTTGAAACCGAAAATGAAAATGAACTTGGAAAATTATCATTAAAACTCCTTTTTAATAAAAAACAAGGTTATTTAATTCAGCTTATTGATCAACAAGAACAAATTGTAAAAGAGAAATTTATTTCATTTAGTTTATCAGGAAGTAACGCTACAACCATTGATTTTACTAATGTTACACCGGGAACCTATCAAATTAAAATTGTGTTTGATGACAACGAAAATAAAAAATGGGATACCGGTAATATTATTTCTAAAATTCAACCAGAACATGTTTTTATTCATCCAAAACCAATAAAAATTTTATCAGATTGGGAAATTGAGGAAGAAATTTTAATTAAGGAGTAAAAAAATTAGATTTAGTTTTTTTCGCCTTTTTCTCAAAAAAAGATTCGCGTTTTTTTCATCAAAATTCATCAACCTCTTGAAACATTAATAAAATCAATACATACAGACTACTATGAAATTTTTTTTTGATTTAAATCTCCATACTGTAGTATTTATTTTGGGTTTTAAATTCCGCTATTAACAATTTCAACAAATCAATGTTGAAAAAATAAACACTTAATAATTAGATAACATAGAAAAATTTATTTACTTCGTATCAACAAATCTCAAAAACAAAAAAACCATGGCAAAAAAAGCAACAGCTAAAAAAGCTACAGCAAAAAAAGCAGCTCCTAAGAAAGCAGCAAAAAAAGCAGTAAAAAAAGCAGCTCCTAAAAAAGCAGCTAAGAAAGCAGTAAAAAAAGCAGCTCCTAAAAAAGCAGCTAAAAAAGCAGCTAAGAAAAAGTAAAAAGAAGCCCCGCAAAAGCGGGGTTTTTTTTTGACCTTTTTTTTGCCCCAAACAAAATTCATCATCTAAAAATTTAATTTATCTTTACAGTTATATACTAAAAAAGAAAACCTAGATGAAAAAACTAATTAATTTATTATCAGCTGCTGTTCTTGCATCAACCATGGTTTCATGCGGTGGCAAAAAAGCAGAACAAGAACCAATTGTTGCCCCAGAAGGCATGAATGTTTTAGACCTTAGCAAATACGGAAAGCCATTTGCGATATTTGTTCCGGATACAACTGCTGCAAAACTTCAAATTACCGAACAATCTTCAGGCGCTTTAGACATTAAAGTGGGAACTAATTTTGCGATCACTATTAATGAGCAAGCTGCAGACATAGAATTAAAGAAGAAGGATATTAAAGAAGACGAAGTTTTAAAATTCAAAAACTACATTGTAGAAGAACCAACCGCTATCTTTTGGGAAAGCGAGATCGTAAAACCTGAATTTCACTTTGTAATTAACCAAAAAATTGGCAATACAGATTATTGTATTGAAGACATAAAAAGTACAGAAGCAGAACCTTTTGATAAAGCAACCACTCAAAAAATGTTCGATAGCGGAAAAGCTATTAAAGAGATCAAAAAGGAAGAAAAATCATAATTCAATAATTTCTACAAAAAAGCCGTTTCGCAATTCCGAAACGGCTTTTTTATTATAGATACTTCTAATAACGCCTTTATTGTGCTATTAACAATAAAGGCAAATTATTAACACCATAGCTATCCTTAAAAAGTTTTTCCAATATTTGTCATCAGTCAAACTAATAATTATGTCAGAAGAACTTGAAAAAAATGAAAGTGGAGATTTGTTCTCAAAATCCGTAAGAGCAGGAAAGCGTACTTACTTTTTTGATGTAAAGAGTACACGTGGAAATGATTATTACCTAACTATCACCGAAAGCAAAAAACGCTTTGGTACAGATGGTAAATTCAGCTATGAAAAACATAAGATCTTTTTATACAAAGAAGATTTTGAAAAATTTGTAGAAGGTTTAAACGAAGCGGTTGCGCACATTAAAGAAAATGCACCGGAAATTGAACCAAGACAAGAATATAGTGATAACGGATCGGCAGGAACTTCTGAAGTGAGTTTCGAAGATCTGGGAAAATAAAAACTTAACACCCTTAAAAAGCGGACTTGGTTAACCAGTCCGCTTTTTTTATTTTAATATGATTAAGGCTTCTTTTAAAATTAATTTTTCCCACAAAGCATACTCCTTTGCAGAGGGGTGAAGTCCGTCAGATGATACAAGAGAATTATCCGTCTGCATATTTTTTGACAATTCAAAAACATCAACGGTCTTAAGATTCCGTTTTTTTGCTTCCAAAACAATGATCGCATTAAATTCTGCAATTCCTTTCCCTATATTCCTTCCGTTCCCGTAATTTTTTCCCTGTGGCGTTACACCAAAATCAGGAATAGTGATCAATATCACATGTTTTTTATTCGTCACGCTTTTTTCAATTTCATCTAATATCAAGATCAAATTTTTAGTGAACGTTTCTTTTGTAACTCCCCTAACCCAATCATTAACCCCAATTAATAGTGTCACAAAATCCGGCTGCAATTTTTTTACTAAAGGCAATTCATTATCGATCAGATCCTGGGTGCTAAATCCATTTCGTGCAGGATTATCTAATAATTTACAATCAACTTTATTTTCATTTAAATGTTTTGTGAGCAAATAAGGCCATGACTCATTTTGTTTAGCCCCTGTACAAATTGTATAGGAATCGCCAAGTGGTAAATATTTAATGCTATTTTTTGTTTGCATTTTAAAGGCAAAAAAGGTTATTGCCAAAATAATAATTGTTGCATAAAAGGCTAATTGCTTCATATTCTAATTTACGATTTTATACTTTGCAACAAAGGGGGTAAAAATAAAAAAATATCAATGTCCCTCTTGCTAGTAATAGCAATAGATACAGCGGGTGATCCGATCAGGCTTTTTTAAAATTAACAAAAAAATATTTTTTTAATAAAAAAGTTTGTTTACGTTTGTACACGAAAATGAAAAATATTAATGTAAATAAAATGTGGTGGTGCTTCGCAAATGATCTTGTGAACAGCTAAATTTATATTTATCTAAGGCATATTACAAAGCCCGCTGTTCCTAACAGCGGGCTTTTTTTATTTTTAAAATTTTATAACAATGATAAAACTACACACATACACAAAAACCATACTATCTGACACTAAAACTCCGACGGGGATCTTTATGGCACTTAGAGATCATTTTCAAAACCCTCTTCTTTTAGAAAGCTCAGACTATAACAGTAAACAAAATCACTATTCTTATTTGTGTTTTAACCCACTTGCCACATTTGAATTATTTGAACAAACCCTTAAAATAACCATTGATCAAGAAACCACAACCTCCCACTTTCCTTCATCCAACAAAACTTTAACACATCAATTTATCAATTTTAAGGAGCAGTTTGTTTATGACGCTCTAGAATTTGATTTTTGTACCGGGGGGCTTTTTGGCTATTCAAGCTTTGATGCAATAGAATATTTTGAAGACATCTCATTTCGCCAGAAAAAGAACAATAATCAAATTCCAGAAATTCTTTACCATGTATATTCTCTCATCTTAGTATTTAATCACACTAGTAATAGCCTGCACCTTATTTCGCACGCAACTGAGGTTGGTCTTGCCAAATCTCAATTAAATGACCTGGTCGAAAAAATTACTACCGAACAAATTTCTGAATATAATTTTTCTGTTGTCGGTGAAGAAGATACCAATCAATGCGACGCGGAGTTTATGGATAAAGTTGTAACTGCAAAGGATCATTGTCAAAAAGGCGATGTGTTTCAAATTGTTTTATCTCGCCAATTTTCGCAAAAGTTTAAAGGCGATGATTTTAACCTGTATAGGGCACTTAAAAACATAAATCCAAGTCCGTATTTATTTTATTTTGACACAGGAAAATACAGATTAATTGGTTCTTCGCCTGAAGCACAGTTAATTATTAGCAAAAATAGTGCTCAAATAAATCCAATTGCCGGAACTTATAAGAGAACGGGGAATGATCTAGAAGATATTGAAAATGCTAAAAATTTATTACAAGATCCAAAAGAGAACGCAGAACATATGATGTTGGTAGATCTGGCAAGAAATGATCTTAGTAAATATTGTACCGATGTTAAACCTGTATATCTAAAACAAGTTCAACTTTATTCGCATGTGATACATTTAGTAAGTAAAATTTCTGGTATTCTAAAACCAAACACACATCCTTTTGAAGTTCTGGCAAACTCATCGCCTGCAGGAACATTATCCGGTGCGCCAAAATTTAAGGCCTTAGAGCTAATTGATAAATACGAACCAACTAAACGTGGATATTACGGCGGGTCGATCGGATTTATCTCCAATAAAAACGAATTAAATCATGCGATCATGATACGCACTTTTTTAAGCAAGGATAATGTGCTTTATTACCAAGCGGGAGCCGGTATAGTAAATGCGAGCGATCCGGAATCTGAAAAAAACGAGATCTACAATAAAATAAGTGCCTTAAAAAAAGCGATTAAAGAGGCTCAAAAAATTAATAAATCCATACCTTCATACAGTCATGAAACTATTAGTGCTTGATAATTACGACAGTTTTACCTACAACCTGGTTCACCTTGTAGAAAAGGTGAGCAACATTTCTTTTGATGTAGTTAGGAATGATAAAATTTCTTTAGAGGAAGTAAATGCCTATTCTAAAATTTTATTATCGCCGGGACCTGGTTTACCAAAAGATGCTGGGATCATGCCTGACTTATTAAAACAGTACCATAAAACAAAATCAATTTTTGGAGTCTGTTTAGGCTTGCAGGCAATTGGCGAAACTTTTGGTGCTTCGTTAATTAATTTAGAAACTGTTTACCACGGAATTGCCACTCCAATAACTGTAATTAATGAAGACAAACTCTTCAATGATTGCCCTAAAACGTTTAATGCGGGACGTTACCATTCGTGGGTAATAAATAATAAACAACTTCCACAAGACCTAATTGTTACTGCTGTTGATGATAATAACAACATTATGGCAGCAAAACACAAAACTTATGATGTAAGAGGAGTTCAGTTCCATCCTGAATCCATTCTTTCAGAATATGGCGAAACCATCATACGCAATTGGCTTAGCGCCTAAATAAAACAACATACTCACATAATTATTAATTTTTAAAATTAGAATCAATGTTTCAAAAACTTTGTACGGGACATATTTTGTCCGAACGGGAAGCTCATGTCTTAATGTTAGACTTGGCATCAAATAAATTAAACGAACATCAAATAAGCAGCCTTATTGGGATCTTTCAAACTCGTCATATTTCAATGCAAGAATTAAACGGGTTTAAAAATGCCTTATTAGAATTGGCCATTAAAATTGATTTGCACAAACCTTGCATAGATGTTTGCGGCACCGGAGGTGACAAAAAAAACACCTTCAACATTTCCACTTTATCCGCAATTATTTTAGCAGCTGCCGGTGTACCGGTTGCTAAGCATGGAAATTATGGCGCATCAAGTGTTTCAGGCTCATCGGATATTTTAAACTATTTTGGTCACCGGTTTAAAAGCAACCCGGCAGAATTAAATTATGATCTGGAAAAACATAATATTTGTTTTATACATGCGCCTTTATTCCATCCAAGTTTAAAAAATGTAGCTCCCATTAGAAAAAATATTGGAGTAACAACTTTTTTCAATCTCCTTGGCCCTTTGGTAAATCCTGCGAATCCAAGGTATAGATACATAGGAACGTTTAATAGCAAAATTGCAAGAATGTATAATTACATTTTGCAGGATTCCAACCATAACTATACTATAGTGCATTCGTTTGATGGTTATGATGAAATAAGTTTAACGTCCGATGCCAAGGTCTATTCAAATTCTAAGGAAACTATTGTTTCGAATACGAATTTTAATTTTTCAAAATTACAACCAAAAGATATTTATGCAGGAGAAACTATCGAGGCGGCTGCCAAAATATTTATGAACGTTTTACAGAATGAAAGTACACAGGCTCAAAAGGAAGTTGTTATTGCAAATACAGCCTTAGCCATGAATTGTTATTATTCGAATTTAAGTCTGGCAGAATGTATTGCCAGATCAAATGAGGCCATTGAATCTAAAAAAGCATTTCACCTATTTAAAAACATCATTAATCAATAAACCATGAATACTTTAGAAAAAATAATCGCAACTAAAAAAATAGAAGTTGAAGAAAGTAAAAAATTATACCCTATTGAATTATTAGAACGATCGATCTATTTTAACTCAACGCCGGTATCCTTAAACAAGTATCTACTGAGGAAAGATAAAAGCGGGATAATTGCCGAGATAAAAAAACGATCGCCCTCAAAAGGTATAATTAATAACTATGTAAATGTTGAAAAAACATCAATAGGTTATATGCAGGCCGGATCCAGTGCCATTTCAGTTTTAACCGATAAAACGTTTTTTGGCGGATGCAATCAAGATCTATTAACAGCTCGTAAATTTAATTTTTGTCCAATCCTAAGAAAAGACTTTATAATTGATGAATACCAAATAATAGAGGCAAAATCTATTGGTGCCGATGCGATTTTATTGATCGCAGCCTGTTTAACAAAAAAGGAGATCGAAATATTTTCTTATCTGGCTTCAAGTTTAGGAATGGAAGTGTTATTAGAAATTCATGATGAAACTGAAATTGAAAAAATATCCGATAAAACAACTATTATGGGAGTTAATAACCGAGATCTTAAAACCTTAAAAATTGACCTGCAAACAAGTTTTGATCTAATAGAAAGTCTACCGAAAGAAAAAACAAAAGTAGCTGAAAGCGGAATTGAAACGGTTGACAACATTCTAAAATTAAAAGAGGCAGGGTATTCCGGTTTTTTAATTGGCTCCTATTTTATGAAACACCCGGAACCTTCTTTAGCATGCAAAGAATTTATTGCTGCCATTCAAAGCGAAACCCTTAAAAGATCTGTAAGTCATGCTAGTTAAGGTGTGCGGTTTAAATACCCGCGATAACATTATGGCTATCTCAAAAATGGAAGTGGATCTTATGGGCTTTATATTTTATAAAGACTCTCCTCGTTACTTTAACAACGCATTAAGTTTTGACGAGGTAAGAGAGATCCCAAAAAGAATAAAAAAAGTGGGCGTTTTTGTAAATGAAACTAGTTATAATGTTTTAAATGCAATTGCGCAGTATAACCTGGATTATGTTCAATTACACGGTAATGAAAGTCCGGATTATTGCAAAGAACTTTTGCGGTTTGTTAAAGTGATAAAAACCATTTCAATAAAAGATCAAAATTCAATTTTAGAAATAAAGAACTATGCCAACTTATGCAATTATTTATTATTCGACACCTCAAGTCCAACTTACGGCGGCACCGGCCAATCGTTTAATTGGCACCTTTTAAAGGATATTGAAATAAACACTCCATTTTTTATAAGTGGCGGCATTTCATTAGAAAATGTGTCCGAAATAAAAGATCTACCCTACAAAAATTTAATAGGAATAGATGTGAACTCAAAATTTGAAATTAAGCCGGGACTAAAAGACCTAAACAAAATTCAACAATTAATTAAAGAAATAAATTATGCAAACTCAAACAATTAAAGGATATAACATAACTGAAGAAGGTTATTACGGCAACTTTGGCGGAGCCTATATCCCGGAACTATTATATAAAAACGTAAAAGAACTTACCGATAATTATTTAAAAATTAGCGAAGATCCTAGTTTTATAAAAGAATTAGATCTGTTATTACGCGATTATGTTGGCAGACCAACACCTCTTTATTTTGCAAAAAATCTATCCGAAAAATACAATGCACAAATTTATTTAAAACGAGAAGATCTAAATCACACCGGTTCGCACAAAATAAACAATGCTTTAGGGCAGGCCCTTCTTGCAAAAAAATTAGGTAAACAAAAGATCATTGCTGAAACCGGAGCGGGACAACATGGTGTAGCAACCGCAACGGCTTGTGCCTTATTAGGATTAGAATGCACCGTTTTTATGGGAGAGGTAGATATTTTACGCCAAGCGCCTAACGTTGCCCGAATGAAAATGTTGGGGGCAAAAATAATTCCCGCAACAAGCGGAACAAAAACATTAAAAGATGCTACTAACGAAGCCATTCGTTATTGGATAAATAATACGGATTCGTATTATATTATTGGCTCTGTAGTTGGCCCACACCCCTACCCTGATTTGGTAACACGTTTTCAATCTATCATTAGTAAAGAAATAAAAAAACAATTAGCTAGTTTGGCAGGAAAGGAAGATCCTGATTACATTATTGCTTGTATTGGCGGTGGTAGCAATGCTGCCGGGGCATTTTATAGTTTTATTGGAAACGGGGTTACAAATTTAATTGGCGTTGAGGCCGAGGGCAAAGGAATTTCTACAGGGCATACTGCTGCAACTTTAAAAGTTGGTTCTGCAGGAATAATCCATGGAAGTAAAACATTCTTAATGCAAACCCCAGATGGTCAAATAACCGAACCTTATAGTATTTCTGCCGGACTCGATTATCCGGGCATTGGACCATTACATGCCTACCTGTGCAAAACCAAACAGGCAACTTATCTATCTGCAACAGATGAAGAATCTTTAACGGCAGCATTTGAATCAATGAAATTAGAAGGGATCATTCCTGCTTTAGAAAGCGCAAATGCATTTGCAGCCTTAAACAAAATAGAATTCAATCCCAAAGATGTTATAGTCATTAATTTATCCGGCAGAGGCGATAAAGATCTAGATACGTATTTAAAACACTCTAATTAAAAATGAAAACACGATTACAAAAAGCATTTGAAAATAAATCCGATAATAATTTATCTGTATTTATAACAGCAGGCTTTCCTAAAAAAGAAAGTCTGCTCGAAATTATACCTATTCTGGAAAGTTCAGATTGTGATATGATAGAAATTGGCATTCCGTTTTCGGATCCTTTGGCGGATGGGCCGATTATTCAACAAAGCAGCAAGCTTGCCTTAGATAACGGAATGACCTTGGATTTAATTTTTAAGCAAGTAAAAGAATTACGGCCTAAAACTTCTAAACCCATTCTTTTGATGGGTTATTTAAATTCATTATTAAAATTTGGCATCGAAGATTTTTATAGTGCTTGTTTTGATTCAGGAGTAGATGGATTAATAATTCCAGACTTGCCTTTATCAGAGTATCAATTATACCATCAAGCTTTCATAAAAAAATATGATCTTGATTTTGTTTTTCTAATTACACCTGACACCGAAAACAAAAGAGCGATCGAATTGGCGAATAAAAGTTCAGGTTTTATTTATATGGTTTCTTCCAATTCAACAACGGGCAATACCAATAAAACCAATATTAACTTAAGCCAAAAAATAAATGAGTTAAAGGAAAATGGATTAAAGCTCCCATTATTAATAGGGTTTGGAATAAAAGATGCCAAAGATTTTGAAAACGTTTGCAAATCCTCCAATGGCGCAATAATTGGTTCGGCATTTATTCAACTTGTAAAAAATTCAAACGATCTAAAAAAAGACATTCCTCATTTCATACAATCAATTAAAACCATCAGCTATGATCATTCAATTAAATAATTCAGTACCAGAAAATCAGCATTCAGAAATACTAAACAAGCTGACAGAAAATAAATTTTCAATTAACGAAGTAAACACACAACTCGAAAAGTATTTAGTGTGCATAGGAAAAAATGAGATCGATATCCGCGAGATTGGTCACCTGCCGGGTATTAAAGATGTTCATATTGTTTCGGATAGTTACAAACTAGTAAGTAAAAAATGGAAGGTAAAGGATACAAGTATAGATCTAGGCAATAATGTAGTTATTGGAAAAGAAGAGCCATCTATTATGGCCGGACCATGTTCTGTTGAAAGTGAAGAGCAAATTGATAAGATCATCGAACACCTGATAGACCAGGATATTAAAATAATTAGAGGCGGTGTTTTTAAACCCAGAAGTTCTCCTTATGCTTTTAGAGGCTTAGGCATTGATGGTTTAAAAATGATGTACGAAAAATGCAAACCTCACAACATTAAGATCATTACAGAAGTAATGCAGGTTTCACAAATAGAAGAGATGTTTCCTTTTGTAGATGTTTTTCAGGTCGGTGCAAGAAACTCACAAAACTTTAATTTGCTAGATGCCCTAGGGGAAATTGATAAACCCGTATTATTAAAAAGAGGGGTTAGCGGAACAATTGAAGAATTACTTTCATCTGCAGAATATGTATTTAGCAAAGGAAACGAAAAATTAATTTTATGCGAACGCGGCATCCGCACTTTTGAAACAGCTTACAGAAATACATTTGATATTAATGCCATTCAGGTATTAAAAGAAAAAACGCATTTACCTGTAATAGCCGATCCATCGCATGGCGTAGGCATTCGCTCGTTCGTTCCAAAACTGGCATTATCCGCCTTATTAAGTGGCGCTGATGGGATTATTTATGAGGTGCATGAAAAGCCGGAAGAAGCTTTTTCTGACGGACAACAAACGCTAAATTTTATGGAGTCGGCCAAACTTATTGAAAAAATAAAATTACTTTATCGCTCATCTATTTTTAATTAACTGAAGCGTTTTAGGAAATAATTCAGAAAATAATTCAGCAAAAAAAATAAAAAATAGTATTTGAATAAAAATAATAATTACATTTGCTGCACAATAAATAATTTTAAAATGAAAACATTAAACAATAACTTCTATTATTTCTTCAACAATATCAGTTGAAGCAGGAAGTCTATTGTATAAAATAATTACAAAAAGCCTTCCATAACGGAAGGCTTTTTTTATGAATAAAAATTAAAAATATGAAAATGAATTTTAATAATAATTTTTTTTATACCTCACCCTGAGGCATGGTCTACTATTACCCCTAGTTGAGCCCTGCCTTTTAAGCAGGGCTTTTTTTATGCAAAAAATTAACAAAATAAATAAACAAAAAATCAAAAAACATGAAAACAATTGAATTACAAAAAACACAGTATCGATCCTTATTGGATGAATTAGAAACCGAAAAAGCAATTTCGTTAGTGAAATCGTATTTCGAAAAAAACCTCTCAAGTAGCTTAAATTTAATTAAAGTAGAAGCTCCCTTATTGGTTAAAAAAGGTACAGGAATTAACGACGACTTAAATGGGATTGAAAATGCCGTATCAGTTAAAGTAAAAGAAATGCCGGATCAAGCTATTGAAATAGTACATTCATTAGCAAAATGGAAACGCTCAAAACTCGCTCGTTTAAAGGCACACGCAGGAACGGGCTTATACACGAATATGAAAGCGCTTAGGCCCGACGAAGATCTATCAGCTGTGCACAGTATTTATGTTGACCAATGGGATTGGGAAAAAGTGATCTTATTAAACAATAGAAACCTTACTTATTTAGAACACATTGTAAGCGCTATCTACAAAAGTATAGTTGAAACTGAAAGGTACATTGCATCTGTTTTTCCCGCAATAAAACCTTACTTGCCAAATTCAATTTCGTTCATTCATTCGGAGGACCTTCAAAAACTATATCCGTCACTTAGCCCTAAAGAAAGAGAGAATGAGATATGCAAACAAAAAGGTGCAGTATTTATTATTGGTATTGGCGGCGATCTGGCAGATGGAAAAAAGCACGATGGAAGAGCTCCGGATTATGACGATTGGATCACAGAAACATCAAGTGGAAAAAGAGGAATAAATGGTGATATTTTAGTTTGGAATAAAGTTTTAGGAAGAGCCTTTGAACTTTCCTCAATGGGAATTAGAGTTAGTGCCGAATCACTAAAAGAACAATTGTATCTAACGGAGGCAGAAGATCGTTTGAAGTTAGATTGGCACCAACAATTAATTAACGGAGAATTACCCTACACTATTGGTGGCGGCATTGGCCAATCGAGGTTAGTAATGTTACTGTTACAAAAAAAACACATTGGCGAAGTGCAAAGTAGTATTTGGCCAAACGAATTAATTAATGATCTAAAAAAACAAAACATAAACTTATTATAATATGAGAAACCATTTAATAGCCATCCAAGGCTCAGTAGCATCGTTTCACGATCTTGCAGCAAAAAAATATTTCGGCGAAGAAGTCTCAACTTTAGAATGCGGTTCGTTTAAAGAAGTCTGCGATAAAATTGCCAACAATAAAGCGGACTATGGAATTATTGCAATAGAGAATAAAATTGCTGGCAGCATTTTATTAAACTACCAATTAATAGAAAAATACGACTTAAAAATAATTGGTGAGATCTATTTACCCATTGAGTTAAAGCTCTTGGCTAAACCCGGTGTTAAACTAAAAGATTTAACTGAAATAATTTCGCATCCTATGGCTTTAGGCCAAAGTCAATCCTTTCTTTCTCAACATGAAAATATTGTTGTAACTGAATACAAAGACACTGCATCTTGCGCAAAATTAGTTTCGCAGGACCCTTTGGGGAAACTTGCAGTTATTGGCGGGCCGGCTATTGCAGAAAAATATAATTTGGAAGTAGTGCTTGAGAATGTAAGTGATGTAAGTCAAAACTTCACAAAGTTTTATATTTTAAGTAAAGGCGAGGATTATGTAAGTAACCCCAACAAGGCATCAGTAACCTTACAAACTAATAATGAACCGGGAAAATTGGCGGATGTGCTGGCAATTCTAAAAAAACACAATTTAAATTTAACTAAAATTCAAAGTGTACCTATCCCAAATAATTCAAACGCTTATTCGTTTCATTTAGATATTGAGTTTGAAGACAAAGAAAAGTTTGAAAAAACCGTTAAAGATCTAAAAGCTGAAATTGACCACATAAAAATACTGGGTATTTACAAAACTGAACATAAGAGAACAACTGAAAAAAATAAATTAATCCTTCAAACCAATTTAAATTAATGAAAACAACTTTAGAAGAAATAAATATGGAGATCGCAAATAATGATCCTTTGCAAAAAAAAGGATTAATTATTGCCGGGCCTTGCAGCGCAGAAAGTGAAGATCAATTAATTCAAACGGCTATTCAATTGGCTCAGTTAGGAAAAACGGACGTGTTAAGGGCCGGCATTTGGAAACCAAGAACAAATCCCGGAGGCTTTGAAGGGGTTGGCACTAAAGGCCTGTCATGGTTATTAAATGCCAAACGAATTACCAATTTAAAAACTGCGGTGGAGGTGGCAACATCCAAACATGTTGAAGATGCTTTAAGTTTTGATGTAGATATTTTATGGATAGGGGCACGCACAACAGTTAATCCTTTTAGCGTTCAGCAAATTTCTGATGCGCTTAAAGGAACCAACAAAACTGTATTAATAAAAAACCCTGTAAATCCTGATATTAAATTATGGATCGGTGCCATTGAACGTTTACAAAAATCAGGAATTAAAAAAATTGGTCTTATTCACAGAGGCTTTACTTCATATGGAAACACTGAATATAGAAATACACCTATGTGGCAAATTCCAATAGAAATAAAACGGTTATACCCGCAACTACCAATCATTTGCGACCCATCCCATATTTGCGGCAACAGACAGGGTTTATTATCTATTGCGCAAAAAAGTGTGAATTTAGATTTTGATGGTTTGATGATAGAATCACATTATGATCCCGAAAGCGCATTAACAGATAAAGATCAACAAATAACGCCTCTTGAATTATCGAATTTACTTAACCATTTAATAATAAAAAGATCCAGATCAGATGAAGAAACCTTTTTAAAACCTTTAGAGAACCTAAGGGAACAAATTAATCAATTGGATGAAGAATTAATTTCTTTGATCTCAAACAGAATGAAAGTGGCAAAAGAAATTGGTGAGATAAAGAAAAAAAGCAATATCACTGTGCTTCAATCTTCACGCTACAATGAAATTCTGGAAAGACTTAATAAAAAAGGCGGAGACCTTGGTTTAAGTGAGAAATTTATTAAATCCTATATGGAGGCAATTCATATTGAGAGTATAAGGACACAGAGTATAATTGCTTAACAAAATGCTTTAATAATCATTTATTTTCATTTAACTTTGACTATGCTTTTAATTAAATCAAATGGCTATGATGTAGAAATTGGAACAAAAATTTTTAGATCCATTTCTTCATTAATTACAAAAAATAAATACTCTTCGTACTTTATTATATGCGACGAAAACACCTTTCAATTTTGTTTGCCAAAATTAATAAGCAGTTGCCCTAAATTGCGCGAAGCTCATATTATTGAATTAGAAAGCGGCGAGGCAAGTAAGTCCATTGAATTTAGCGCTCACATTTGGCAAACTCTAGTTGAAAATAAAGCAGATAAAGATTCATTGATCATCAATTTAGGCGGAGGAGTAGTTAGCGATCTAGGCGGCTTTTGTGCCTCAACCTATAAACGCGGAATTGATTTTATAAATATTCCAACTACTCTACTTGCCATGGCAGATGCAAGTGTTGGTGGTAAAACAGGAATTGATTTTTGTGGATTAAAAAATTCTATTGGCACTTTTACCCAACCAAAAGGCGTATTTATTGATCCGGATTTTTTAGAAACTCTGCCGCTTCGCCATTTTCAAAATGGTTTGGCAGAGATCTATAAAATGGCACTTATTTGTGATAAAAAATTCTGGAACGAATTAAAAACTACAGATCTTAAGATTGCCACCAAAGAAATAATTGCAAAAGGTGTCGCGCTAAAAAATAAAATCGTTTTAAAAGACCCATTTGATAATGGAATTAGAAAAACTTTAAATTTTGGCCATACCATTGGACACGCAATAGAATCAATGCTTTTAGGGACCGGTAATGAATTATTACACGGCGAAGCAATTGTAATTGGTATGCTGATCGAAAGTCATTTGTCTTATCAAAAAAAGTTGCTTTCAAAAAAAGAATTGGATGAGATATTAACTGTTTTTAAAGAAGTTTTTCAACCAAAAAAAATAAATGATCTTAATTTAAATTCAATTTTTGAATTGATGAAAAATGATAAAAAGTCAACAAACAATAAATTTCAATTCGCATTGATCGATAAAATTGGCTCATGTAAATTTGATGTAGTTGTGAGCGATCTACAAATTAAAAAAGCCTTTGAATTTTATAACACCTCTTTTTAATGTTAGTACTTTCTGCTCCCAATAATATAGTTAATACAACCATTAAACTTACAGGCTCAAAAAGCATAAATAACCGTTTATTAATTTTAAATGAAGTACTTGGTCTTGATCTGCAATTTCAAAATAGATCAACTTCTGAAGACACTCTGCTTTTACAAAATGCACTTTTAAGTATAAAAGACAAAACAAGTGCCGCTATAGATGTACACCATGCCGGAACAGACATGCGCTTTTTAACTGCCTATTTATCTACAAAAAAAGGCGAATGGGTTTTAACCGGCTCTGAGCGCATGAAAGAACGTCCGATCGGAGATCTAGTAAAAGCTTTAAGATCGTTAGGGGCCGAAATTACATTTTTAGAAAAAGAAAATTTTCCTCCTTTAAAAATAAGGGGGAAAACTTTAGCGGGCGGTAAAATAGAAATTGATGGCAGTGTTAGTAGTCAATTTATTTCGGCATTATTATTAATTGCTCCTACTTTTGAAAATAGCTTAGAACTAACTTTAAAAAACGATGTTGTTTCATGGCCATACATTCAAATGACATTAGATATTTTAAGTGAGTTTGGTGTAAAAGTTTCAACTAATTTAAATATTATCAAAGTTTCAAAATCTTTAATCATTAATCCTAAATCTTTGGTCATTGAAGTTGAGTCCGATTGGTCTTCTGCCTCCTATTGGTTTAGTTTGGTTGCGCTTAGTAAAAATGCAGAAATAAAATTAACCGGCTTAAAAGACAGATCTTCTCAGGCAGATTCGATTTTACCCAAACTCTATAAACAATTTGGTGTTACCTCCCAATTTATAAACAACGAATTGGTTATTGTAAAGAACGGAAACATTGAACCTGATTTTGAATTTGATTTTACAAACTGTCCTGATATTGCTCAAACAATTGCTGTTACATGTTTTGGTCTAGGAATAAACGCAAAATTAACAGGGCTAAAAACTTTAAAACTAAAGGAAAGCGACCGAATTGTTGCCCTGAAAACAGAATTAGAAAAGTTTGGGGCAATAGTTGAAATAAGCAATGATTTAATAGTCGTTCATGAAACTAGAAACTTAAAACTAGAAACAATTCCAATAATAAATACCTATAACGATCACCGCATGGCCATGAGTTTTGCGCCATTAGCAATGCTTTATAAGCAACTATACATCCAAAACCCCGAAGTGGTTACTAAATCTTATCCTTTATTTTGGGAAGATTTGAAATCAGTTGGTTTTAGTGTAAATTTGCAACCATAAATGGCATTTTTTGGTTCAGATAAAACAACACAAACAGAAGGCACTCAAATGTCTTTTCTTCAGCATTTAGAAGAATTTCGCTGGCATTTAGTTAGAAGTGCGGCTGTAATTGCGCTTTTTGCTATAACTGCTTTTTGCCTAAACGATTTTGTTTTTGATACTGTTATTTTTGGGCCACTTCGCCAGGATTTTATTTCTTACAAAGTATTATGCGAGTTAGGCCATAAGATAGGAGCCGGTGATGTAATGTGCATGACCATTAAACCTGCACATCTTCAAACCTTAAGTGCATCCGAACAATTTTTTAATCATATGTGGATCTCTTTTTTATGCGGAATAATTCTTGGTTTCCCTTTTGTTTTATGGGAATTCTGGAAATTTGTTCGTCCGGCTTTAAAAAATAAAGAAATTGGTCCGGTAAAAATATTTGTTGTAATTGCTTCTGTTTTATTTTTAATAGGTATTTTCTTCGGGTACTTTTTATTGTTCCCAATGAGCTACAATTTCTTGATCAACTATCAGGTTTCGTCA
The DNA here is from genome assembly GCA_040382975.1 of Flavobacteriales bacterium. Classification (GTDB taxonomy): domain Bacteria; phylum Bacteroidota; class Bacteroidia; order B-17B0; family Aurantibacillaceae; genus Aurantibacillus. Next base: position 27,333 of record JBEIEI010000002.1, on the reverse strand, counting down.
AGCGGAATTGTTCAAACACAAAATACATTTGATGATTACATCTCGTTAATTAGCACCATGACCTTAGTTGCCGGAATAATTTTTGAAATGCCGATTTTGGTTTATTTTTTAACCCGCATGACGTTATTGACGCCTCAATTCATGCGTAAATACCGCAAACATGCAGTGATCATCATTTTAATTGCTGCTGCAGTAATTACTCCTAGCCCCGATGTTACCTCACAAATGGTGGTGGCCATACCAATGTATCTGTTATACGAATTGAGTGTATTCGTTTCGGCATGGGTAATAAAAAAACATAAATTAGATTAATCTTAAAAAAACATCTTATGTCAAATCAAGTAAAGGAATTTAACGATTACCGTTCTAAAATGAACGAGGTGATCTTAGAAAAAGACAATTTGGTTATAAAAAGATTGTTTAACCTAGATACACAAACCTATTCGGAAGGTGCTTTAAATGTAAAAACAAAAGAACTACTTGGCTTGGTTGCGAGCATGGTTTTGCGTTGTGATGATTGCATTAAATATCACCTACTAAAATGTAAAGAGCAAAATTGTTCTACCGAAGAAATTTATGAAGTGTTTGCAGTAGCAAATATAGTTGGCGGCACAATTGTTATTCCTCATACACGCCGCGGCGCTGAGTTTTGGGAAGAATTAAATAAGTAAAAACTAAAAAGCCATTTCGAAATGAAATGGCTTTTTCTTTAATTTACAGCGTCTAATTTTTTCTTAGTATCGGCTACAACTTTTTTCTGTGTTTCAATTTCAGCTTTTTTCTTTGTTTGATCTTCTTCGTTAGTTTTTATTTCCTTCTCTGCTTTTGTAATTTTCTTATTGTAATCTTCAATATCTCCTTGCAGGTTTTTCTTATCTTTCTCAGAATCTTTTAATTGGCCTTCAAGTTTTTCAAGTATGTTTTTTGAAGATTTGGCTTGTTCGTTAACCGCACCGGAACTGGCATCAACCACTTTTTTCTGAATCTTTACTTCCGACTTTTTCTTTTCAATTTCAACATCTTTGTCAATGATCTCTTTTTCTGCCTTGGTTATTTTCTTTTTATAATCGATTATATCTTCATTTAATTCTTTGTTATCTTTTTCAAGGTCTTTTTGCTGATCCTCTAATTTCGCCTGTTGTTTTTCTGCAGATTTAACAAGTACTGAAATCGGCTCCTTTGTCATCTTAACAGCAAAATCTTTCACCATTTTTTCAACGAATTTAAACTTATCTCTGTCTGCAGATGAAGTTATATAAATACCGCCAAGATCTACGGCTACACTCATTTTTAAAGCCCTTGCTTTTTTATCTTCTTCAAATTTTGCGTAAAAATCTACAGGATTATTCCCCCACTCTTTTATTAAAATATTATCGCCAAAAACCTCATTATCATTTTCTTTTACCTTCTCGTATTTAAAATCTTTCATTACTTTTTTCCACTCACTCATCACGTCGTTAGCGTTATTTTCGTAAATGGTAGTAACCACAGCGTTTTGACTGCCGGTGCTAAATTTTTCGTTGGACTCTTTAGTATTAATGGATTGAGAGAATGCAAATCCTGCAAAACAAATTGCCGCGATCGTAAATAGTTTTTTCATTATAAATATTAAAGATTTATTCAATGTCCCAAACGCTTTTGCGCTTGCGAGATTTGAATGGTTTAAAATAATTCTTGTGTTCTAATATAAAAGCCATAATAAAATAAATAATAATAGGGCTCCCGAAAGTAAAAAACGATAAATAGATAAAATACATGCGGACATCAGTGGTTTTAATGCCAAGCAATTTTCCCCACCATTCGCAAACACCAAACGCTTGTTGCTCAAACCACTGTACTATCTTTTTTATCATATATCAAAAGTATAAAAAATTAAGCTTACTTTAACAGAAAGGTGGCCACCCCACATTTTAAACAGGCTTTTTTACTGCAATAATTATCAAATAAATTAATAGCAGCCTGACTATCGGCTGCACTTTTTAAAACTGTTTTCTTTTCGCTAAACAATTTGGTTTTAGTGTTTTGTTCAAAATCACATTTGTTTAATAGTTCTATTGCTAAGTCGCCCAACTCTTCTTTTCCTGTTTTTTTTGAATAAAAGAAATAAAACGGCGCAAAGGTGTTAATGATAAGGTTTTCGATGGATGTTAAGCCTAAAGTAAGATCCTTTGAAGTAACATTCCCATCTATATTGTAATGATTTTTCCAATAACCGTCTAAATTAATTTTATGCGCCAAAATAATTTCCTCATACCCCGAAAAATTATAAGGTGCAATAAATAAACCGGGGTTAGTATGTATCAGTTTTGCAAATTGTGCTAACCTGATGGTAGGAAAATTTGCCGGACGTAATTTGGAAAATTTAAAGATCGCTTTGTTTAAAGGAATGAGACGATATTTATTTTTTAAATAATCAAATTCGTTTTGCAATTGTTGTATATACTTATCTTCAAATTGATCTTCCAATAAGCCGGAAACCCCTAACAATAATGCTTCCAGCTGTAAAAGATTGTCCGAATGCTTTAAAAGAATTGTAATTGGCAAATTTTTTGCGAGTAATTCAAATGGTAAACTATTTACTTTAAATCCAAAATTACGCAACACTAAAAAATAAAATGTTTGCGTGTAATCGCCGTTAACCGATCTAAAATACGTATCAATTATGTTTACTTTCCCTTCCAAACGCTCTATCGTCATACGCTCTAGCCAGCTAATGAATTTAAGATCATTTACATGTGCTAACTGATCATGACAAGGGATCTTTGTTTTTGAAGTACATAACTTAGTATATGCCTTAATAGTGCTATCATTGATCAGATTTTTTAATTCCAACACTTCTACATTATAAATTTTATTTTGTTCAAGATCTAAATCGTGCTCGTAAACAACATGCAAAATTATATTATCATAATTTTTATCAGCCTCATGTTTATGTTTTAGCCAGTCGCTGGTTTTAACATGAACTTCAATGTTTCCAACCAAAACAATAGTATCAATTTTAACCTGCGCATTAAAAAAATCAGGCCCCGAATCTTTATTTAATTCGCCATTTTTTAAAACAAAAATCTCTTTGCCGCTAGTTGTAATTAGGGGCAAAGGTTTTAAAATTTTATACTGCCATAAAAATTGTAAAAGCTCCTCGTTGAACTTAAGCATACCCTTTTATTTTGTAAACAATAAATCCTATCCACTCATGAAGTAACATGTGCATTGCAGATAGCGCCCCGGAATTTGGAATAAATAAATGATCAAACGTATAACGCCTAAGCCCGCTCACTTTATTTGTGATGTAAGGGGTAATGTTTTTAAAACCTGCCTTTTTAAATATGGCTACCGACCTAGGCATGTGGTAAGCAGAGGTAACCAATAAAAAATTGCCTTTCATATTTAAACTATCCATCAACTTTTTAGTGAAAATTGCATTTTCATAGGTATTCTTACTTTCAGATTCTATTAGCAAAGCGCTATCAGGAAGATTAATGGACTTTAAATATTTTTTTACATACAAACCTTCTTTATCCTTAGGGAATTCTATACTTCCACTGCCTCCTGTAAAGATTATTTTTTTAATTTGACCTTTATAATAAAGCGGCACAATTTGAAACAATCTATCTGCGCTTCCGCCAAAATTTATCTTCTGTAAGCGTTGGTCTATGTTGCCAATCCCGCCTAAAATTATTGCGCCATCAAACTTGGTTGTCATTAATTCATAATCCAGCGATACAGGCTCCCATTGTCTAAAACATTCATCTACAAAAAACGAATTACAACAGAGGTACAACAAAACCACTCCCGCTATTCTTGCTTTTTTTGCCCTCGACTCAATTTTAGTTCTAAAGGAATAAATCAGTAAAACAAACACCCAAATGAGAGGGGAAATAACAAATCCGAGTAATTTTGAGAGGTAAAAAAACATGAGACTAAGATAATAACAAACTAAAACAATTATAGAATATTTTACAATATGAATATTGATTATCTTTATCAAATTACAATTGACAGATTTTAAATAATTAAATACACATGAAAAAGATCTTAATAGCTAACCGTGGTGAAATTGCAATACGTATTATGCGCAGCGCACGCGAAATGGGAATTAAAACTGTTGCCATTTTTTCTGAAGCAGATAGAAACGCCCTTTTTGTGAGATATGCTGACGAAGCTGTTTGTGTTGGTCCGCCACCAAGCGCCCAATCCTATTTACAGGGGGATAAGATCATTGAAATTTGTAAAGAATTGGGGGTTGACGGGATCCATCCAGGTTATGGTTTTTTAAGTGAGAATGCTGATTTTGCAAGAAAAGTAAAAAATGCAGGCATTACTTTTATTGGCCCGAGTGCCGAAAGTATGGATTTAATGGGTGATAAATTAAGCGCAAAAGCAACTGCAAAAAAATATAATGTACCTATGATTCCGGGCTCAGACGGAGCTATTAGTGATTTAAAAGAAGCTGTTAAAGTTGCTAAAGAGGTAGGTTTTCCATTATTAATAAAGGCCAGTGCCGGTGGTGGTGGAAAAGGAATGCGTTTAGTTGAAAAAGAATCAGAAATTGAAGAGCAGATGAAAATGGCAATTAGCGAAGCGGTTTCTGCTTTCGGAAATGGAGCTGTTTTTATTGAAAAATATGCGTCTAGCCCTCGTCACATCGAAATTCAGCTTTTAGCCGATAATTTTGGAAATTGTGTTTATTTATTCGAACGGGAGTGTAGCATTCAGCGTAGACATCAAAAATTGATTGAAGAAGCGCCAAGCAGTGTTTTATCTCCGGAATTACGAGCAAAAATGGGCAAATGCGCCGTAGATGTGGCTAAAGCTTGCAATTACAGTGGCGCGGGAACAGTTGAATTTCTCTTAGACGCAGAGCATAATTTCTACTTTTTGGAAATGAATACCCGTTTACAAGTGGAACATCCTGTTTCTGAATTAATTACAGGATTAGACTTAGTAAAGGAGCAAATTAAAGTGGCTCGAAATGAAAAATTAAGTTTCACGCAAGACGACCTTAAAATTAATGGGCACGCCATAGAAGTAAGGGTATGTGCTGAAGACCCAATGAACAATTTTTTACCGGATGTTGGAAAATTAGTGGTGTATAAGACTCCTAGTGGTCCTGGAATTCGTGTAGATGATAGCTTTGAAGAAGGCATGGAGATCTCTATTTTTTACGACCCAATGATCTCAAAATTGATCGTGCATGGTAAAGATAGGACCGATGCCATTAAAAAAATGATTCGAGCAATTGATGATTATAAAATAATTGGTGTTGAAACAACCTTAGATTTTTGTAAATTCGTATTAAACCACGAAGCCTTTATTAGCGGTAATTTTGATACAGGATTTATACCAAAATACTTTACCCCCGAGGCTTTGAAGACTAACAGTGAAGAATATGCAGAAATAGCCGCTATTGCAGGCGCCATTATATTTGATAACAGTAAAGAAAAGTACAACAATTTGCCGGAAACCGCTGTTAAAAAAAGCAAATGGAAAGCAAACCGCTTAAATTAGCACGCAACTTGTGGGTTACTTTTAGCGTAGAAGATAATAAATGATGAAATGAGTAATTATTTTTTAAAATTTTCTTTAAGATCCAATCTTGTAAAAGTTATAACCATAGCTTTTATTGCACTCAACTCAACCATTTTTTACGCACAAACGAACCCTCAGGATTTTACTGTTCCGCCTAAGGTAGGCTTTCGCTGCAGAGCAGAGATCGTGAATGGCGACACCTTACCCCTTGTTAATCTCGGAACTATATATGTTTATACCGATTTTGTTTTTAAAAACCAACGTCAGTATGAGTTATGGACACGCACTAAACACAACGTCAAAAAAGTTTACCCTTATGCTATACTCGCTGCTGCCAAGTTAAAAGAATACGATAAGGTGATGGAAAAAATGACCGACGAAGATCTTAAAAAAGCCTTTTTAAAAGTATGCGAAAAAGATCTTAGGAATGAATTTGAAGATGAATTAAAAGACCTGAGTATTTCGCAAGGTAAAGTTTTGATGAAGTTAATTGATCGCGAAACCGGGAAAACCACTTACGATCTTGTAAAGCAGTTACGGGGCAGCTTTCAGGCCGCCATGTGGCAAACAGTTGCCCGCATTTTCGGACATGATATGAAATCTGAATACGACGCCAATATTGAAGATATTATGATAGAACGGGCTATAAAATTAGTTGAAAACGGACAGTTTTAAAGATGTATATGTTTCGAACTTATCCAAAAAATTGATGTAAATTTAACCAAGCTCTAAAAATTTTATTATTTTCGCTTTATGTATAAACTAGTAATTATTGCCTTGCTTTTTGTATCGTTTTCGATAAACGGTCAAACTAAGTCTAAAACTCCAAAAGGAAAAACTAAAACTGCAAAAGTAGACTCTACCGGAGCAGAAATTGAAGAAGAAAAAACCCCTGAGGAATTATTGGAGTTAACGCTTCAGCCGGAAATCGAAATTGATGCAATGACCGGTAAAAAAGTTTTTTACAAAGCAAGAAAAATTAAAAATGACTCTTTAAGGAATGCTTTAAGACTAGAGCAAAGAAAAACTAAAATGTCGTTTTGGGTTAAAACAAAATACCCAAATCCAAAAATAAAAACACCACAACCTCAGCCAATTCAATTGTGCATCAATATTGCAAATAAGGATACTAACTTAACTTATTGTGTAAACGATTCTATCTGTAAAGATCCAGAGGTAAAAAAAGTATTATACGAAAAAGCAGTTGGCGATACAACATACATGCTAATATTTGTACAAGCCTTTACCAAATCCAAATCAGACGATGGGATTTGTAACGCGGGTAAAGAAACAAAGCTGTTTTTTGTGCGTTGGAATACAAAAACAAACATAGCTAAATGGAAAACAAAATATATTAATTCGTGTATAAAAACGATCACTAATATGACCAAGGAGAAGATCACCGCTTGGGACAAAACCACTGTTTTAACAGTAAACTATCACAAAGGATCGACTTTTCACGAAATTAAATTCGATCCGGAACAACCGCAATTAGGCCTTCAAAATGCCGCCGGTGCCGAAGAAAAGTAATTTAGCGTACTATCCGCTCAAATATTTTAGTTTTTCGAAAAAAATAAGCATATTTAACCTGTTTGAATCCGGGTTTAAAAATACTGCTGTTGCCCTTTGCCTTTATTTATGGTTTAATAACCTTAATAAGAAACCGCTTATACGATACCGGCTTTTTAAAAGTAACCAAATTTGATATTCACACAATTGGCGTAGGTAATCTTTCTGTTGGCGGCGCAGGTAAAACTCCCCTTGTAGAATACTTAATTAGACTTTTGCGTGAAGTAGAACCTAAATTGGCAACACTAAGTAGGGGTTACAAAAGAAAAACCTCCGACTTTGTTTTAGCAGATGATAACAGCACCGCCGAAGACATTGGTGACGAACCTCTAATTTATAAATACAAATACAAAATACAGGTTGCTGTAGATGGCAATAGAGTTAATGGCGTAAAAAAATTAATTGCTTTAGAAAACGATCCGCCAAAAATTGTTTTATTAGATGACGTGTTTCAGCACCGCGCCATACGTTGTGGATTAAATATTGTAGTTAGCGATTACAATAATTTATATTTCAAAGATATTATGTTACCTGCCGGAACTTTACGCGAATTTAAAAGCGGAATTGTTAGAGCAGATCTGATCATTATTACAAAAGTGCCCGACAGAACAAGCGCGGTAGAAATAAGGAATATTCTTAAAGATGTTAACCCTATAGCGCACCAGCAAGTGTTTTTTAGTTATTTAAAATACGGCGAATTGTATTCAATAAACAACATCAACGAAAAAATTGATACTCTAAACGACCTGTTCAGATACAGAATTATTTCTTTTGCAGGCATTGCCAACGCGCAACCTATGGTAAATTACTTAAAGGAATATGCTGCAAATGTCAAACATTTGCCGTTTAATGATCATCACGAATTTTCGGTAAAAGACCTTGAAGATATAGAACGTTATTACAACAGTTTTGAAGGTGGAAATAAAATTTTAGTTACTACCGAAAAAGATTTTATGCGGTTAAAAAGTAATGCGGTTTGGAACATTGCTCAAAGAATGAATATTTATATCTTGCCGGTTGAAATTACATTTAAAGATAAAGAAGAAGAATTTAATCAAGTAATATTAAAATATGTTAGAGCAAATAGAATTTACCACCAAAGTATACGTGAAAAAACAAATAATTTTTTACCACAAGTTGGTATCATCCTTGGTACAGGTTTAGGTGGATTAGTAAAAGAAATTAGTGTTCAATTTGCAATTCCATATAACGAGATCCCTAACTTTCCGGTAAGCACTGTTGAAGGTCATAGCGGCAAATTAATTTTTGGCGAATTAGGCGGCAAAAAAGTAATGGCCATGCAAGGTCGTTTTCATTATTACGAAGGTTATACCATGCAACAAGTTACTTTTCCGGTAAGAGTAATGAAAGCATTAGGGGTAACAACCGTTTGCGTTAGTAACGCCAGTGGTGGCATGAATCCTAAGTTTGAAGTAGGCGAACTAATGATCATTAACGACCATATTAATTTATTTCCAACCAATCCATTAATAGGAAAAAATATCGAAGCGCTTGGCCCACGTTTTCCAGACATGAGCGAAGCTTATAATAAAACATATGTTACGCTTGCAAAAGAAATCGCAAAAGAAAATAATATTAAAGTTAGCGAAGGAATTTATGCCGGCTTAAGCGGCCCGTGTTTTGAAACACCTGCCGAATATCGTTACCTGTGGCGCACCGGTGCAGACGTTGTTGGCATGAGCACAGTACCTGAAGTGATCGTTGCCAAACATGGCGGAATGGATGTATTTGGAATTAGCATTGTAACCGATCTTGGTATTGAAGGTGTGGTACAAAATGTGAGCCACGAAGAAGTTCAGCACATTGCAAAAATGCAAGAACCAAAAATGACCTTGCTGATGAAGGAATTGATCAGAAGGATTTAATTTCTATAAAAGAAAATATTTTCGATCACCACTTTCTCTTCCTTTTTATTGATTATCTGAACAAGAATTTTATTTTTTTCGTAAGAAGAAGCGCCGTTAATTAAACTGATCAATTCAAACTCTTTTTTTAGTTTCTTTGGCGCTTCAGCAACCTCACTGATCACAAACTGAGATTCATACTTTAAACCCTGCATGTAATTTAATTTTACAAGACTATCGTTTGTTGTTTTAACTAATTTTCCATTCTCCACATAAACCACAATGTGTTTTTTTAAAGAATCAGGGACAACTAAATAAAAAAGATCGTTTGAATTTTTTAAAACCGAATCTATATTTGCGCCTTTAGGAAAAAAATAAATGAGTGAAGAGTTTTTTTGAAATTTTATTTTCTCGGGATTTTGGGCTGTTATATTTGTGAAAACAAAAAGGAACGAAAAATAAAAAAGATGTTTCATGGTTATCATGTTTTAAGAAACCTTTTCTGAGCTTCACACCTGTCAGGTTTTAAAAACCTGACAGGTGTGTTTTACTCTTTCTCAATTTCCTTCTTTACTTCCTGGATCTGTTCATTAATTTGCTCTGTAATACCTCCGGTACTATTTTGAATATCTTTTTGTAAACCATTTGTAGCATCCTTAAATTCTCTTATCCCCTTACCCAATGTTTTTGCAATACCCGGAATGCCTTTGCCGCCAAACAACAATAAGATCACAAATAAAATTATTACGATCTCGCCACCACCTAAATTTAAAAATAATATAAACTGATCTATTCCCATTTTAATTTTTTCGTTTCATGAATTTAAAAACTACAACTGCACCGCTAATTAAAACTAAAGCCACAAAAGCCATAATTAAAATATCACCTATATCAACTGCATTTTTCACTGTACGAAGTTAGTTATAAAATTAATCTTCTTCAATTCCTAAATGAATTAATGCATCGCCCTGGTTTACTACCGGCTGATTGTTAATTCCAACAATATAGCCTGTCTTAGGACTAATGATCTTATCTTCTGCTTCGCCAAAAGGATTAAATATTACACCTAAAAGATCTCCCTTTCTTACATGAGCCCCATTATTGGCATTCATATGAAATAAGCCGCTACTGTGAGCTCTTACCCATGTATCTTTTTTAATTTTAACAGAAGGGTTTTGTGGTAGATCAAAATCTATCATGTTATACGACTTCATTAATCTTAAACAACCGTTTACGCCCTCATTAATGGCCAAATAATCAAAACGCATGCTCTCGCCTCCTTCGTATACCAAAATTGGTTTATTCATTTTAGCGGCTTCCTTTCTAAACGTTCCTTCGCGGTAGGTGCTATCAATAATTAATGGTGTAGAAAATCGTTCTGCCAAAGCAACATTATCCGGAAAATCAAACACACAGCGCAATTGCGGATAGTTATTGATCTTTGCTCCTCCTGTATGAAAATCTATACCAAAATCTATGATGGGCAAAATATGTTTCATCATATCATACGCAATTCTACTTCCTAACGAACCACTTTTTGAACCCGGAAAACAACGGTTCAGATCACGGCCATCCGGCAGATCGCGACTGCCATATAAAAAAGACACTACATTAATAACCGGAATTGCAATTACGGTACCGCAATTTAAATTTTTAACTTCCTCACGCGAAATAATTTTACGAATAATTTCAATGCCATTTGTTTCTTCACCATGCATGCCTGCACAAAAAAGAACGCTAGGTCCTTTTTTCTTAGAATGAATAACATGAACAGGAATTTCGATCTTTGTTTTTGTATGGAGTTCATACGAGTTTAAGATCACAGTTTTACTCTGTCCCGGCTCTATGGTTTGGTTATTTATGGTAATTATATTTTTCACTAAAGTTTAGCTAAGTTTTATTCGCCCGGTTTATTAAATTCATTACGCTCAACATACTCAATGATCTTTCCTGCAATATCCACGCCTGTTGCGCCTTCAATGCCTTCGAGGCCGGGAGATGAATTAACTTCCATAACTAACGGTCCGCGGCTTGACTGTAAAAGATCAACGCCTGCAATACCTAAGCCTAATTTTTTTACTGCTTTTATAGCGGTAGCGCGCTCCTCAGGGGTAAGATCAATTACCTGAGCAGAACCTCCTCTGTGTAAATTACTTCTAAACTCACCTTCTTTTGCCTGGCGCTTCATAGAGCCTACGATCTGTCCATCTACCACAAATACACGAATATCAGCACCACCGGCTTCCTTAATAAATTCCTGAACTAACATGTTTGCTTTTAATTTCATAAAAGCCTCCAAAACACTTTTTGCTGCTTTCTGATTTTCAGCTAAAATAACACCAATGCCTTGCGTACCTTCTAACAACTTAACAACACAGGGCGCACCACCAACACTCTCGATAAGATTATCAAGATCTTTATCTTTTGGCGAAGATGCAAAAGCGGTTTTTGGAATACCAATTCCTGCACGCGCCAAAATTTGTAAACTTCTTAATTTATCACGCGAACGCACTAATGCCTGCGATTCAACTGCAGTAAATATTTTCATCATTTCAAACTGACGAACAACAGCAGATCCGTAAAAAGTTGCAGAAGCACCAATGCGAGGTATAACTGCATTAATATCTTTAACCTCTTTGCCATTAAAATAAATGTGTGGCCTGCCCTGTTCTATCACTAACACACACTTCATGTGGTCTAATAATATCACTTCGTGCCCGCGTAATTCGGCCGCCTCAACTAAACGCTTTGTAGAATATAAATTCTTATTACGAGATAAGATCGCAATTTTCATATTTTTAGGTTTTAAATGTGATTCGATTTAATAATTTCTTGATCTATTTTTTTTCCACCCGTGTGAATTTGGTGAACATCAATTATAAATTTACCCTTAACTAATTTACGCCCAATTAAAACCGGGTAGCGCATACTTTCTCTGTCAGAAAGCGACACGGTTGACTTAATTTTTTTTCCACCAATTACAATAAGCGTTTTTATGATGTAACGTTCTTCCATTTCGCCAAAAGAATTTTTTATTTTCTTTTGCGTGAATTCTTCAAAGCGCAACGATCTTTGTGGTTGTTTGTTATCAAGAGCCAGATCAAAACACAGCACGCGCTTATTATTTTGGTTAATTACAGAAATATTTTTACAATGAATTGCGGATGTATAGGCGCCTGTATCAATTTTAGCCTCTACATTATACACACCAAGCAACGGAAAATCAACAAACTCGCGTCTGCCTATTAATTTTAAACTATTTTTTTTAGTGAGCATAGAGTGAATAGAAACGATCAATATTTACATCTTTCGGCAGATCTTCTTTTTGTAAGTAGAAATTTACGAACTTTTTTGCAAAATAAGGGGCTAACATAACGCCTTTTGTGCCTAAACCATTAAAAACATATAAATTAGTGTGTTTAGGGTGAGATCCAATTATTGGCCTCCTGTCAACCGAAGAAGGTCTAACACCCGCCTCATGTTTAGTTATGGTATAATTGCAAGTAATTAGCTGCAATAATTTATCGGTTAATTCTGTTAAGCCTTTTTTTGTGGGTTCTTCTGTAAGTTCTTGCCATTCATAAGTGGCGCCAAGTTTATAGGTGCCATTTTCAAGATCCATTATAAAGCCATTTTTGTTTAAGATCTGATCTTTTAATTTTAATTCAGGTGCAGATATAGTAAGCACTTCTCCTTTGGCAGGTTTTAGTGGTATCCAATTAAACAACGGATTATTTTTTACCAAATAACCTTCACAAAAAATAATATTTTTTGCCTTTATATTTTTATAAGAAACAAACTCGGAATTTATTTCTAATGATGCGTGATCAAAAATCTCTTCTAATAACTGATCTTTAAAAAAAAGATCGGTCGTACGTAAAAACTCCGGCATATTTAAATTTCCGCTTTGCTTTACTACTCCAAATTGATTGCTGATCTTACAATTGGTTAACTCAGGAAAAGTATTGTCGTAAATTGTGCCATCTAAAAATTCACCTAATTCTAAACCTGCTTTTTTTAACCAAAGTGTTTTTTCCTGCTCTTCGGTAAAAGGTTTTAATAATTTACGTTGCGTGATCAATTTTGAGTTTATACGTTGCTCGCAATTAGTATAAAACGTATTTAAAAACGGAACGATATCATCTGCTAGCCAACTTTTTGTTAAGCGTTTAAAAACAATAGGATTCCAAATGCCTGCAGCAACTTTTGAACAGTTACTTAGGATTGGATCGCCAAAAATTTTAAAAGAAATTTTTTCTTCATGAAGTGTATGTGCAATTACACCTGCAGCAAGACCTCTTCCAACAATAATAAAGTCGATCATTTTTTATTTTCCGATCTAACGTTAGGATTGTAATTTCGTTTTACACCTCTATATGCCCCCGAGAAAAATAAAAGAAGCTTAATGCCAACCACACTTTGTTTATAATTTATTTCCGCAAAAACCTCTGCGCCTATTCCCAAATCATAAGCGAATTTTTTTACAGCTTGAGCACAAACATAAGCGCCAACTCCCTGATAAAATTCAGGCTTATAGGTTCCGGCAGTATCCGGCACACCATACACACCAGTAAAAAAAGTAGGGCCACCAAAAAATGCTAAATTATATTTAACGGTTTCTTTTCTGTAACCATAACCAAATCGTAATTGAGTATGATTGTTCTCTAAAAATTTATTGCCACTTATAGCAATACCGGTTTGAAAATATTGGCGACGGATGTGAAAATGAAAATCTAAGCCAACGCCTTGTTGCCCAGCAGAGCGTAAACTTGAATTAAAAAAAGATCCACCAATAGTTAAATAATCATTGTATTTTCTATAGCGCTTGCCGTCATGAATGATCTCTTCCTTTCTGAAATACGCAGGCATTCCCGGAATAAGGATAGGGTCTTGAGCTAAAAAGTCAAGTCCATATAAAAGAGCAATTATTAGTGCGTATTTTTTGATAAGGTAAAGATAGCCAGAATATTAATTTGGAGCCCAATTTTATAGTGTGAAACTTTGCAAAATACAGGATATTATTTATAACTGGTAAAATGTTACACTAAAAAAGGATTATTTTCTCTTTCATGACCTATTGTGGTGCTTAAACCATGGCCACTAAATACTTTCACATCATCAGGTAAACAAAATAATTTTTCTTTAATGGAATTTATTAAGGTTTGGTGATTGCCCTTTGGCAAGTCAGTTCTACCAATACTGTTTTGAAATAAAACATCGCCGCTAATTAATATTTTATTTTCTTTATTGTAATAAGAAATGCTTCCGGGCGAATGGCCCGGAGTAAAAATAGTCTCAAATTCATAAGTGCCAAGGGATATCTTATCTCCGGGAACAATAAATTTTTCAGGAAAAGGTGAAGGCTCACATGGCACACCATACATAGCCCCTGTTTGCGTTAATCGGTCAATAAAAAACACTTCTTCTTCATGTGCCTCGGGCAGCAAACCATAATTCTCAAATATAAATTTATTGCCAAGTATATGGTCGATATGCGCATGCGTTAAAAGCAAGCGCGTAAGCTTTAATTGTTTTTCTTCAATGAAATTTTTTAGCAAAGTGTTTTCAGAAGATGTATAATTTCCCGGATCGATAATAAATGCTGTTCTCTCGTTATCGTATAACAAATAGGTGTTTTGCTGAAATGGATTAAAACAAAAAGATTTTAAATAAAGCATATTCCTTTTTTAAGTTAGTTTTTTAATAAATTTTAATTGATCATTTTTAACCTCAACAAGATTTAATCCGGTATTTTTTCCGATAAGTAATTGTCCGAAATTTTCTGTAATGTTTAATGCTTCAGCGCCATTTAAAGTAAGTAGTTGCAACACATTTTCTACGGTGAAATTTTTTGAATGCGATAAAATTACATTTGCCTCACTAATTAGATCTAATGATCCGTTACTTGCTAAGCTGTCAGTACCAATACATAGGTGGTTAATATGATCTTGGAATAAGTTATAATTCGGCAATTTATTTTCGATATATAAATTTGCGTTGGGACAAAAACAAAAGAAACAATTTTTTTCTGCCGCCAGTTGAATATCATTTTGATCAGAAAAAGTATTGTGAACTAAAATAGCTTTTTGATCTCTTATAGTTTCTATATAACTCCTCAAACTAGAGCAGCCCGGAGCTTTAAACCATGAAATATCCAACTTTAAAAAATCGTATAATTTCTTAAAATCATTTTCGTGCCCAAAAAAGAATTTTGTTTCCTCTTCTGTTTCTTGGTTATGGATAGAAAAAGGTAAATTATTTTCCCTGTCATATTGAGCAACAGCATCAATTAATTGTAACGAAGTGCTGTAGGGTGCATGAGGCGCTATACTACCCTTTAAACCTAAAGAATTTAAAAGCTTTAAAATAGTTAAGCCAAAATCAAACATCACATCTTTATTAGCTGGATTTAGCCCTAATATCTCAATAAATGTGTGATAAACTATTTTTGAATTCTGTTTAGTTTTAAAACTTTCATCGGCATTGCTAATGTCGCCAACGGCAACAATACCATTATTCCACATTTCGGCATCAGCATTATTAGCACATTCATAAATTTGCTCTTTGGTAAAGCCGCTCATTCGTTGGCTAATGATCTGTTTTCCAAATTCAGGGATACCGGTATGCTTTTGTATCTTATTTTTTAAATGGCTTAACTCTAAATGACAATGGGCGTTTACAAAGCCAGGAGTAATTATTCCGTCAAAAAATTCTATCTTATCTTTTTCTAAGGCCGTTTCAGAAACTATCTCTTTTAACTTATTTTGGCTGTCGATTACTAGTACAGAGGATTGCGGCAAATACTGTTTACCGTCAAATATCTTATTTGCCTTTAAAAATTGCACCTTGTAAAGTTAGTTATTTATAAGTTTGTATGGTATCTTTACATCCTAATAAAAATGGTTAAAAAAGACATACGCGCATTAACAGTTGAACAATTAACGCAATTGTTTAAAGAGATCAACGAGCCGGCTTTTAGAGCAAAACAGGTTTATGATTGGTTATGGGCAAAAAGTGCTGTTAATTTTGATCAAATGTCAAATCTCTCTAAAAATTTAAGAGATTACTTAAATACAAATTTTGCGATCAATGCCGTTCAGATAAGTGAGTTACAAGTTAGCGCCGACAGAACAATTAAATGCGCCATGCGATTACACGATAATTATGTGGTAGAAAGTGTTCTTATACCTCATCAAACGCGTTATACCGCTTGTATCTCTTCACAGGTAGGTTGTAGTTTAACATGCAAGTTTTGCGCTACGGGTAAACTCAAACGCATGCGTAATTTAAATGCCGATGAAATTTATGATCAGGTTGCCTTAGTAAAAAGTACTGCATTGGAACGATATAATGCGCCTTTAACCAATATTGTTTATATGGGTATGGGCGAACCGCTATTAAATTATGCAGAAGTTTTAAAATCTGTAGATAAAATAACTAGTCCGCAGGGTTTAGGAATGGCCGCAAAACGCATTACGGTTTCAACTGCAGGTGTTGCAAAAATGATTGCCAAGTTAGGTGATGATAATGTAAAATTTCACTTAGCACTTTCGCTTCATGCTGCTAATGATGAAAAACGAAATCACATTATGCCTATTAACGAAACAAATTCGTTAGAAAATTTAGCTAATTCGTTAAATTATTTTACTGATAAAACCGGCACTCGCCCAACATTTGAATACATTGCCTTTAAAGATTATAACGATTCTATTGCAGATGCTCAAGACCTCGTAAACTTTTGTAAAAAAGTTAAAAGCAAAGTAAATATTATTGAATACAACCCTATTGATGATGGTGAATTTAAACAAACAACAAGAGAGCGTTTAAAAGCATTTACCGATCATTTAGAAAAAAACGGCATTATTTGTAATGTTCGTCATAGCCGCGGAAAAGATATAGATGCTGCCTGCGGTCAATTGGCAAATAAAAACAAATTAGCCATGGAACAATTAAAATAAAAGTTTAATTTAGAACCTCAGTGTCTAAAGCAATAAATCAAATAAAACAACCTGTAGCAGAGCACATGCTGGCCTTTGAAGAAAAATTCAAAGATGCCATGAAAAGCTCTGTGCCTTTGTTAGACAAGATCACTAATTACATTGTTAAACGCAAAGGAAAGCAGATTAGGCCGTTATTTGTTTTTTTAAGTGCTCAAAATGCAGGTAAAATAAACGAAAGCACATACAGAGCAGCAGCTTTAATTGAATTATTGCACACGGCTACGTTGGTTCATGACGATGTAGTTGATGACAGTAACGAACGCAGAGGATTTTTTAGTGTAAACGCTTTATTTAAAAATAAAATTGCTGTATTAATTGGTGATTTTTTACTTTCAAAAGGTTTATTGCTTTCTCTTGACAATAATGATTTTCATTTGTTAAAGATCGTAAGTAACGCTGTACGTGAAATGAGTGAGGGTGAGTTATTACAGATCGAAAAAGCCCGGAGACTTGATATTTCGGAAGAAATTTATTTTGACATCATCACAAAAAAAACGGCTACATTAATTGCGGCCTGTTGTGCCGCAGGAGCAGCTTCAGTTAACGACGATCAAACAATTATTTCGTTATCAAAAGAGTTTGGAACACTTACCGGAATTGCTTTTCAAATAAAGGATGATTTATTTGATTTTGGAAATGATGACCAAATTGGGAAACCTACAGGCATTGATATTAAAGAAAAAAAGATGACCCTGCCTTTGATCTATGCATTAAACAATTGCACCTGGTTAGAGAAACGCAAAATCATAAACATTATTAAAAATCATAACGAAGAAAGTGAAAAAGTAAAAGTTGTGATCGATTTTGTGATAGAAAAAGGTGGCATTGCCTATGCAAATAAGGTAATGCAGGAGTATAAAAATAAAGCGTTAAGTGTGTTGGCCAACTTGCCAAAAAATGACGCAAGAGATAGTTTAGAAAGACTTTTGATCTACGCTATTGAAAGAAAAAATTAAAATAAAAAAACAGAATATTTTTTATATGAAAAAAGTACTTTTAATACTGTCGTTAGTTCTTATTTTATTCTCGTGTAACAACACCACTGAAACCAAAACTTTAGAAAATGGTGATCAAGTTCGCATTGCCGATTCAATTTCAAAACAACAGCAGAAAATTGTTGTAGACTCTTTAAAAAAGAAAAACCCCTTGTTGATATTACCACCCGACAGTAATTACACCGGCGAGTATGTAGATAAATACGACAACGGCATAATTAAGTTTAAAGGCAATTATAGATTTGGCAAACGTCACGGGCAATGGATGTCGTTTTACCCAAGCGGATTGGCTTGGAGTGAAATGCATTATGATAAAGGATCTCGCCAAGGGCCAAACATAACTTATTTTGAAAATGGAAAATTACGCTATAGCGGTTATTACAAAAATGATGGAAGAGATAGCGTATGGTTGTATTACGATACCCTTGGTAAAATTGCAGAAAAAGTAGTATTTAAAAATGATAAGATCGTAAAAAAATTACCCTTAAAATAATTTAATTATTTTCCTGATATACTGCCGTCGTAAGCCCACTTTAAATAAACGGCACCCCAGGTAAAACCACCACCAAATGCGGCTAAAATAATTGTGTCGCCTTTTTTAAGTTGCTTTTCATAATCCCACAACAAAAGCGGTATAGTGCCGGCCGTTGTGTTGCCGTAACGTTCGATATTCATCATTACTTTCTCCGGTCCTACACCCATGCGACTCGCAGTAGCGTCAATGATACGTTTGTTTGCCTGATGTGCGGCAAGCCAAGTAACATCTTTATCGGTTAAATTATTTTTTGCCATGATATCTGCACTTACCTCAGCCATATTGTAAACAGCGTTCTTAAATACAGATTGTCCTTCTTGATAAACAAAGTGCATTCTCTTATCGACTGTTTCATGGCTTGCAGGCTTTAAAGATCCGCCGGCTTTCATATGTAAGGCTGATGCACCATTACCATCTGAATGTAATATAAAATCAACTATACCAACATCCTCTGTGCTAGGCTCTAATAAAACTGCTCCTGCACCATCACCAAAAATAACACAAGTCGTTCTATCAGTATAATCGATAATTCGGCTCATCATATCTGCACCAACAATCACAACTTTTTTGTAACGTCCGGTTTCAATAAATTGAGCGCCTGTTGTTAAAGCATAAATAAATCCTGAACATGCGGCGCTAACATCAAAGCTCCAAGCATTTTTTGCGCCAATTTTTGCAGCAATTAAATTTGCAGTTGCAGGAAACACCATGTCCGGCGTTACCGTACCACAAATTAAAAGATCGATTTCTTCGGGATTGATGCCGCGTTTTTTACATAATAATTTTACTGCTTCCACTCCCATATCGGAGGTAGCTTTATTAGGGTCATTTTCTAAATGACGTTCCTTAATACCGGTGCGTGATGTTATCCACTCATCGGTAGTATCTATGATCTTTTCAAGATCGGCGTTGGTTACAATGTTATCAGGTAAAAACCCAGCTACTGCTGTTATGGCGGCTCTAATCATTATTGAAAAGTTTGTTGTATTTTTTCTGTTAACTTAACATCTACCAGATCTTTTGCTAACAACAATGAGTTTTTAAATGCCAATGGACTGGAGATACCATGACAAATGATCACATTAGAATTAATTCCTAAAATTGGCGTTCCGCCATATAATTCATAATTAAATTTATCAAAATAATCGTGTCCGCGATCTAACTTTTTAGTTACCGCATAAAATGCCTCAGCCATTTTTAAAACAACATTTCCAACAAATCCTTCGCAAACAACAACATCCGCTTTATCTTTAAAAATATCTCCTCCTTCAATGTTTCCAATAAAGTTAAAATCTTTGGTATCTTTCATTAATGCATGAGCAGCTTGTGAAACCAAGTTGCCTTTCTCCGGCTCTTCGCCAATGTTTAATAAGCCTACCTTTGGATTATTAATTTTATAAATTTCTTTTGCAAGGATAGATCCTAAAATACCAAATTGATATAAAACATCCGGTTTACAATCTGCATTTGTACCAACATCTAAAATTAATCCAAATGTGCCGTCTTCTTTTGGTAAAATTGAAGTGATGCATGGGCGAATTACACCCGGAACAGCTTTTACTGTAAACATTGAGCCTACAAGCATTGCACCGGTATTTCCTGCGCTAATAAAAGCATCTAGTTGAGCCTCTTTTAATAATTTAAACCCCAAATTTATACTACTATTTGGTTTTTGAGAAAAAGCTTTTGTTGGATGTTCACCCATTTCTATGACTTCGGTGGTATGCACATAATCAAATCCGTTTGGATCAACACCACTTTTCTTAAAATACTCTTTAGCAACATTGCTATCGCCAATAAGAACTACCTTATCTTCTGCAGGAAGTTCTTTAAATGCTAAAACCGCACCTTCTAAACAATTGTTTGGAGCAAAATCACCACCCGAAATATCAAATCCAATTTTCATATTTATTTATTCGAAAAACTAATTTTTAACAAGTACAATAATACAATTTTATATGCTTAAAATAACCTGAAACAGGTTGATTTATTAATATTTTAATTGTTGAGGACCATCTGCTTTTTTATCTATTCATGACGCACAACACCGTTTTTTGAATTATACTCTGAAAAAGGGGATAAATAAATGGTGTAACCATTTGGTTTTCAGAAGATAGGGTTGTTAATTATTTAAATGGGAGAAAGCAATAAAAAAAATGTACTGGTTTTTTTAAGCAAAAACAATTTTACACAATTATTTAAACTCAAAAAGCAGGTAAAATTACCTGCTTTTTAAAAATATTAAATAGTTTTTAATTATGCTTTTTCCATTACTACTTTACCTTTATAGTAAAGTTTTCCTTCAAACCAATGAGCACGGTGCATTAAATGCGCCTCACCTGTGGTTGAATCTTTTGAAATTGTCATAGATGGTGCTTTGTATGTTGCACGACGTGAGTCTCTACGTGAACGGGATAGTTTTCGTTTTGGATTTGGCATGATTTCTAAATTAATTTTTATTAAACTTTTTTATTTTATTTAATTGGTCCCACAAAGGGTTGTTACTATTTTCCGATTCATTTTCACCTGTATCGGAGGTTAATTTATCTAGTTTATCTCTCGTTTCGAAATCACAAACAAACTCTTCTTCATCAAGTTCGCAGGGCACTCGGCGCGCGGGACTAGCTAAAATAATATATTCATATAAATAATGCGATACATCAAACTCTTCACATCCCTCTTCAATAACTAAAATTTCGTCATTGCTCTCATCAGGATTTCCAAATTTTATCACCAAATTATCTTCTCCTTCAATAGGAAAATCAAATTCTATTAAACATCTGTCGCAGTCAACTTTTACAGTACCTTCAAATTTAAAATTCATTTGCAACAAATGATTTTGCTTTGTTAAGGTAGCAGTAACGTCTATTTCGCCACTTTGTATCTCACTATTTTCAATCTTACTAAAGAACTTATTGTTTACCTCAAATTCAAATTCGTGTAAACCAACAGGTAAGCCTCCAAATTGTATTATGTACTCGCTCTTGCCCATATCCTCTTTTTAAAAAGGACTGCAAATATAGGTTATTTGTTTGATATACAAAATTTATTAACATTTTGATCCACTAACAACCTGTTTGCTGATCTCAAAAAAATAAAAAAGCCGTTTTGGGATTAGCAAAACGGCTTTTTTAAAGTTTAAAACTTATTATTTATGAGTTTTTTCGCTGCTAACAGTTAATTTTTTACGTCCTTTTGCACGTCTAGATGCAAGCACACGACGGCCATTTGCAGATGCCATACGCTCTTTAAATCCGTGTTTATTTTTTCTCTTACGCTGCGATGGTTGAAAGGTCCTTTTCATGATATTAAATATTTAATGTTAATTATACTTTTAAAAATGGATTGCAAATATAGCGGTAATTTTTATTCCGACAAACTTTATTTAAAATTTAACCGTTTTTAAAGTTACTAATTACAATTTAATGACAAGAGAGCGCTTTAAACCATTAATTTTGTGCTTTTTATGGCAAAACGTAGAGGGGCTGGCCCAACAAATAGTGATACAGACGAATTACCAAAGGCAAAGCTTAGTTTGGCAAACTTTAAAAAATCGTTGCGCTTATTTGGCTATTTAGGAAACCACAAATGGAAGTTCATTCTTGGAATGATATTTTTAGTGGGTAGTGCCGGTGTTGGCTTGGTGTTTCCGTTAAAATCGGGCGAAATGTTTGGGTATTTAGGAGAAAGCGTAAAAGCCCCCGATCAGGTACGTACCGAATTAATGAGTATTGGTTTGATTTTGTTGGTTATTTTATTGGTACAAGCGGCCTTTTCATTTGGGCGAGTGTATTTATTTGCTCAGGTTACAGAGAATATATTAAAGGAGGTAAGAAAAGATACCTTTAAACGCTTGATACAAATGCCAATGAGTTTTTTCTCAAAAAACCAAGTGGCTGAGTTAAGCAGCAGAATGGCAACTGACATTAGCGTGATCTCTGATGCCTTTACCATAAACATTGCAGAATTTATTCGCCAAAGTATTGTTGGCGTGGGAGGGTTGATATTATTGATCTATACTACTGAATGGACCATTGCAAAATGGTTCTTAATTATTATCCCACCACTTACAGCAGCTGCCATTTTATTTTCAAAAAGGATCAGAAAATTTTCAAAATCATATCAAGAAAAAATTGCAGAATCAAATGTGATTGTTGGCGAAGCTTTAACAGGCATTACGAATGTAAAAACATTTACCAACGAAAACTATGAAGTAGCTAAATACGATAAAATTTCAGATAGCATCCGTGAATTTGGTTTAAAATATGGGATTTTTAGAGGCTTGTTCTTTTCTTTCGTGATGGTATTTGTATTCGGCTCTATCTTTTTTATTTTATGGCAAATGCTGTTTGCTTTAAAAGTTGAGCACACAATTACGCCGCAGGCCTTTGGAACATTTATGATGTTATCGTTATTTGTTGCCGGATCATTAGGCGGCTTGCCTGAGCAGATTGCATCTATACAACGAGCGCTTGGCGCAACGGACAGGGTATTTGAATTAATTGATGGGGAGATAGAAAATATTGATTTCTTAAAAGAAAATACGCCTGCTAAACAAACAAAAGGCGAAATTGAATTTAGTTCAGTATCTTTTAATTATCCTTCACGACCTGATTTTAAAGTACTACAAGATATTTCGTTCAAGGCAGAAGCAGGCCAAACTGTAGCGCTTGTTGGCTCAAGTGGTTCGGGTAAAACTACTATTGCATCGTTAATTCTTCGGTTTTATGATCCAATAAACGGCAGCATATTAATTGACGGCTTGGATTCAAGATCTATTTCACTAACAGAATTAAGAAAACAAATTGCATTGGTGCCGCAGGATGTAATTTTATTTGCTGGAACTATAAGAGATAATATAGCCTACGGCAAACCAAACGCAACAGACCTTGAAGTTGAAGAAGCCGCCCGCAAAGCAAATGCCTTAGATTTTATTATTTCATTCCCCGATCAATTTAAAACATTAGTTGGCGAAAGAGGCATACAACTTTCTGGAGGGCAAAGACAACGTATTGCTATTGCAAGAGCAGTTTTAAAAAACCCTAGTATTTTAATTTTGGATGAAGCAACCAGTAGTTTAGATAGCGAAAGCGAACATTTAGTGCAGGAAGCACTAGATAAATTAATGGTGGGCCGTACAAGTATTGTGATAGCACACAGGTTATCAACTATAAGAAACGCAGATAAAATTGTTGTTCTCCAAAATGGTTTGGTTCAAGAGATAGGCCCTCATCAACAACTAATTTTAAACGAAAGTGGCTTGTATTACAAACTAAACAAAATGCAGTTTGAATTAAGTTAGATCAACAGCTGTAATTTTATCGTCAACAACAGTAAAGAATTTGGTGTTAACGGTTCTTCTTTTTTCGATATAGTTCTTATAATCTGCTGTCGACTCTTTTCGGTTAGTGATCACTTCGTTAAAATTCCCATTCAACGCAATTAATAATTCTGATGCCTCGCGAACCGCGAACTGCCCACCTTGCGAAGCTGTTAAATAATCAACTAAATTATTTTTTATACAATAATTAGCAAATAAAGGATTTGCTTTTTGATTCACTAAAATTCTTATTCCACAAACCTCAGCTATTGAGAGGTCTAATACGTCGTCAAAAAAATAGGCAACCTCGCTTGGTTTAATGTTTTCTTTTTCGCAAATAAAGTTTAAAGCATTTATTTTTGTGGCCACTTTAAAAAACGAAAGATCAAAACATTCTCTTTTACAAAAGTAAAAAGCGGTTTCGTTTTTCTCGCCGCTAATAACCGCCGCTAAAGGCAACTCTTTATTTTTTATAAAATGAGAATACCTTAATAAATTAGTGCCCATGCTATCTACTTCACTAAAATTACTGCTACCGTTAGCGTTTTTTTCACCGTTATTAAAAACACCATCCCAATCAAAAATATAAGCCTTTATTTGACTTAATTTATCTTTGATCTCATTAATAGGTGTAATAAACTTTCCTCCAATATACGCGTATGAATTTTCGATCTCTTGCATAAAAAAAGCCCTATTTAAAGGGCTTAATAATTTTGAATTATGATTTCAGGTCTTGAATATCTAGCATCCCAACAGGCTTGCCATTATCTGTTACTACGATTGTATCAACATTTGTCTTTTTAAATAAATTATTAGCCTCATTTAATAAAACATTCCCATCAATTGAAATTGGCTCACGATATTCAAGATCGCTTAACTTTTTAGTTAAAATATCTCTTCCCTTTTCGCCTAATAATTTACGCAAGCTACCATCGGTAAATACACCTTTAATACTGCCGTCTTTTTTAACAACTGTAATGGCACCAAAATTATACTCAGTTAATTTAATGATGGCATCTGTAATGTTAGTGTCTTCAGAAACAACAGGATTAATACCATTAATAGCTTCTTTTACTTTAACCATCATCAAACGCGTATCCATAATAAATTGGTCGGTTCCAACGGTTGTGAAATTATTTTCGGTTAATTGTTTTAATATTTTTAACGGAACAGTTATGGTATGAACACCAATATTAATTGCATTTCTTACATGCTCAACAGTTCTTACCGAGGAGAACATGATCTTAGTATCGTATCCGTAAATTTCAACTGCATCAACGCATTGTTCTACTAAAGCTAATGCATCATGACCTTGATCCTGCAAACGACCAACTAAAGGGCAAACATAAGTTGCTCCGGCTTGCATAGCCATATAAGCTTGCTGCAAGGTGTAAACTAAATGCACATTTACCAATAAACCTTTATCGCGTAACATTTTGCAAGCGCGAACACCTTCTAAAGAAACCGGAATTTTAAAAACGGTTTTTGTAGGATCTAAACCTAATTTTATCTGGCGCTCAGCTTCGGCTAAAACTTCTTCTGCCGTGTTACCTAATGCTTCTATTTGAAGAATAGGAACGATCTTACTAAGTTTTACAATTGTCCCATCAATATCTGTGATACCCTCCTTTTGCATAAAAGTAGGAGTAGTTGTTAACCCATTTAAGAAGCCTAATTTAAAACCCTCTTCGATTTCTTTTAAGTTGGCTGAATCTAAGTATAATTCCATGTAATAATAATATTTTAAAGTGTAAAGAAACTAAAAAAAATTGGATTTATCAGCATCGCCGTTAAATAAAAAAGCCTTTCCTCAGTTGTGCTAAGGCAAGGCTTTTAAAGAAAAAATATAAATTACTATTTTACTACTAACTTTTTAGTTACAGCTCCATTTTCCATTCTTATTTGAGCAAAATAAACGCCGGAACTTAAATCGTTAACACTTATTTCTAATTTATTTTTACCTTCTGATATAATCACAGGTTGTTCAGAAACAATAGCGCCTAGAGCATTATAAACGATCACTTTTGCATCCATAGCCTTTTGTGAATTAACTTTTAAAAAGGTTAATTCAGTCGCAGGATTTGGAAAAATCTCAAAAGATGATAATGCATTATTGTTTAATTCTGATACTCCGGCTGGGGCATTGTATTTAATACTGATTTGAACAGAATCGCTTACGTTAGCGGTATTAAAAACTGTATACTTAATAAAGCTATAACCCACGGCTGAAGCCTCATCTAAATCTGCTGTTAGCATATTATAAGACCCTTGAAGCTCTGATGCACTTTGACCAGGGGTTAAGGTTAAGGATTGAAGCGATAGTGTAACATTGCTACCATAACAATTTCCGCCAAAACAAAAATAAGCATCAGCTATTGTGCTTGTTGATGCAACAGCGTTAAGAACAATATCATAACGCTTTACGTGATATGTCTTAGTTGCAGGGCTGGTGTTTTTTACATCAAAGTCAATCTTTTTTGGCGAGGCTGCAGCTGTTGTTGCTGAAACAATACCGTTTGGCGAAAGAACGATAGGCGAAGCGGTATTGGTAACATTTGTAAGCAATATGCTTGATTGTGAAAAACCTTTTAAACAAAAAAAGGAAATTAAAATTAGTAAAGATTTTTTCATTATTTAAAATTTAAAAAGCCTTACCAAAAATAATTTGGTAAGGCTTTAATTAATACAAATATTATTTAGTAACAGTTAATTTTTTTACCATTGAACCATTGTTTGACTCAACCATAATATTATATAAACCGCTAGCAAAATCTTTAGCGTCTATTTGAAGGGTGTTAACACCTACAGTTAATTCAACTTGTTTGCTATAAACAATTTGACCTAATGTATTCATTACGATAACGTTTGCATTACCGGCAACAACAGCATCAATTTTTACGTTAGTTTCTCCTCTAGTTGGATTAGGATAAACATCAAAACTTACGTTACTAGTAACATTATTTTTAATAGCAGTTGGGTTAGCCTGTGATAAATTGATATTATCAACATAAAGGTTATTTCCGTAATCAGAAGTAGCAACAAATTTTACTAAAACTTGAGGTGCATTTGAATAAGAAGTTAACGCAACGTTTACCGTTTTCCATTGTGCAGCACTTGGAACAAATGCAGCAGTAACTGGGCTAGCAGAAGTAGCTAAAACTGTACCAGCTTGGCTCCAAACTGTTGACCAAGTAGCACCACAGTTTGTAGAAACTTTTACTTCTAACTTATCATTTTCGTTATTTGGCACTGCAGTATAAAATGCATAAGCAACATCAAAAGATAATACAGGAGAAGTAGTTCCTGTTAAGTTAGTTGGAGGTAAAAATAAATCATCAGCATCTCCAGTTACAGAGTTGTTGTAGAAATCATATTTTGAAGCGCCTGTGTTAGTACCATAAGCGCCAACTGCACCATTTCTACTCCAAGTTGGACCAGCATTAGAGTTAACCATTGTCCAGTTTGCAGGAGGGAAAGTTACAGCTGTAAATGGTTCTACAACCGGAGCTGCAAAATAAAC
>JBEIEI010000001.1:0-56124 GCA_040382975.1 Flavobacteriales bacterium | reverse complement strand
GGTCCGATGCTACTATTCTAGAAAGAAAAGTAAAAAATTAGAATTCCGAGGATCTCAAAAAATTTATCCTGAAATATTTCGATAAATCATTTTGAAACATTTCCTGAGCTCAATGGCGAGGTAAACTCGCCATCGCGAGCAGAGCCTCGCGACTGGATAGAGTTTCGGTTTCCGGAGCCGAAGGTTATGGGTCGCTAGGTTTTTCTCTCGCGATGGCGGGCCAAGCCCCGCTCATTCGACTCCCTTCGAGGTTACATTTTATTACTGGTTTTTAAATAAAACTTAGTTTGAATTGTCATCTGCAATTCGTTTATAGAATATTTCGCCTAAACCATCTAAAAATTAAGCTATTCATCTAAAAATTAACTTCATATCAGTATCATTGTTAATTTTGTGTCCTATTTAAAAATCCTATGAAAAAACTATTCTTTATTTTATTTATTGCACTCAGCTTTATTTCAGTTAAAGCAGATGAAGGCATGTGGTTGGTACAACTTATTGGCGAAAAAACATATGCCGATATGGTTAAAAAAGGGCTTAAACTAACCAAGGAACAATTATATAGTGCTAATAAAAATAGTATTAAAGATGCAATTGTATTGTTTGGTGGTGGTTGCACCGCAGAAATCGTAAGCAAAGAAGGTTTAGTTTTTACAAACCACCACTGCGGTTATGGCAGTATTGCCGCTGCAAGCTCTGTAGCACACAATTATTTAAAAGATGGTTTTTGGGCTAAATCAAAACAAGAAGAAATTGCTAGTCCAGGACTAAGCGTTCAGTTCTTAATAAAAATTGAAGATGTTACAGATAAAGTTGTAGAAAAAATTAAGGATATTCCTTCAAACGAATTAGCAGCAAAACTACCGGGTATTTTGGCTGGCATGTCGGCCAAGGCAGCAGAAGGAACTGGTTATGAAATGAGAGTGGCCAGCTTTTTTAAAGGCAATCAGTTTTTACAATTTACCTACCAAAGATATACTGATGTGCGTTTAGTGGGAACACCGCCTGAGAGTATCGGAAAATTTGGTGGCGATACTGATAATTGGGAGTGGCCACGTCACACGGGTGATTTCTCTATCTTTCGCGTTTATATGAGTAAAGACGGTAAACCTGCAGATTACAGCGCAGACAATGTTCCTTACGTTCCAAAACACTTTTTACCCGTTTCGATTAAAGGTTTAAAAGACGGCGATTTTTCAATGATCTATGGTTACCCTGGTGGAACAAACAGGTACGAGACGTCTTATGGTGTTAAATTAAAGATCGATATCGAAAATCCTTTTACTGTTAGTTTACGCGATGCTCGTTTAAAATTAATGATGACAGAAATGTTAAAGGATCCTGCCAACAAAATTCAATTAGCGAGCTACTATGCACAGGTTGCTAATTATTGGAAATTTTTTGACGGTGAAACAAAACAATTGGTTAAGTATAATGTAATTGGTCAAAAACAAAAAGACGAAGCTGCTTTTGAAGCTTGGGCTAAAGGTAAACCCGAGTATGATAATTTATTTGTAAACATTAAAAGTGCCTATGATAACTGGAGACCATATGCAAAACACAGAGTTTATATTACTGAAGGTATTATGGGTTCGCCCTTATTGGCCTTTGCAGGCAGCTTAAAGGCGCTTGATGCAGCATTAAGCGAGTCGCCGGTTAGACCCGAAAATGTAACAAAAATTGTTGCCAATTTAAAAGCTTCGCAAGACAGATTTATAAAAGGCGAAAACATAGCTTCTGATAAAAACATTTTAGCTATTGTAACTAAACTATTTTACACAGATATTGATGCAAGCCAAAGACCTGAAAATTTTTACACCATGCTTAAAAACGGATATGGATCATTAGAAAAAGATGAAACCTACGATAAATTCGCTAAACAAGTGTTTGAAAACACCATGATGCTTAATAAAGATAAATGGGATGCCTTTATTGCAAAACCTGATACAGCAACCCTTCACAAAGATCTTGCATATAAAACAGCAATTCAGTTTTTAGATAATTTTAATAATAATTACGGAAAATATTATACAGAATTTATCGGTACTACTTACAGTTTAAATAAAAAATATTTAAAAGGTATCTTAGAAATGAAAAAAGGTCAGGAGTTTTACCCTGATGCTAATCAAACAATGCGCGTTTCTTATGGCAATGTAAAATCATACTCACCAAAAGACGGCGTTAACTATAATTACGTTTGTACTTTAAAAGGTGTTATGGAAAAATACAAACCGGGAGATTATGAATTTGATGCTCCTGAAAAATTAATTGAATTAATAAAGAACAAAGATTACGGCCAATACATTGATAAGGCTACTAACGATATTGTTGTTTCATTTATTACTACAGACGATATTACCGGTGGCAACTCAGGATCACCGGTTATGAATGCCAAAGGCGAACTAATTGGTTTAGCGTTTGACGGTAACTATGAAGCATTAAGTCACAAAATTGCTTTTGATAAGAACTTAAACCGCACTATTTGTGTTGACGTTAGATTTGTATTATTTGTGATAGACAAGTTAGGTGGTGCTAAAAATATCATCGATGAGCTGGTAATTATGAAATAATTTACTGATACCTAAACTAAAAAAGCCAATTGTAAAATTACAATTGGCTTTTCTGTTTTTTAATATTAACTAGTTTGTTGGAACAGTCTTCTTCCTATTATCCTTTTGAGGAATAATATAACCAATTCTAAACCCAGCGGTAAAGGATAAACCAAAGCTTGGAACCCTTAAAAATCCGTGATAATTAGCCGTGTAGTTTCTTTCATTATAATAATAGTTATAAGACGAATTAGGAAAAGGGTTTTTGAAAAAATTCGGATTTGAATAACTTGTAGATTGGCCTGTAAATCCTGCTCCAACGTAATAATCTAAAGTTAGGATGTTCCCTAAAATAAACTGACGACCATAATTCACAAAACCGCCATAAGCAACAGTGCTCATGTTTGTATAAATAGTTTGAGTAATGGCAATTCCATTCGTGTAGGCGCCATAATAAACAGTGCTAAGGTCTTGAAAATTTATATAAGAAACTGCCAGATCTAATTTTATATAGCGCCCTTTTAATGGGTGGGCATACTTTAATCCTTTGATAGAAAAATCTTCTCCTAAAAAGAATTTTATCCCGGGTTTAAAATAAGCGCCCGAATTATGTAAACTGTTATTTAAACCGCTTCTGAATAAATTAGAAGCATCAGGATTAATTTCAGAGTTAATATATCCGGCTTCAATATCTAAATTCATACCAACCTTTATAACGCTTTCATACGCAAAAGAAATATGATTAAACGCAAAAGAGAAAGGGCTTAGTTTTATTACTTGTCGGTTACCTAAAATTTCTTTGTGTTCGTGTTCGAGAGAAAGCTCATCCGGCAAAAAACGCTCGGTAAATCCACTAGATAATTTATAACTCTTCACAGTTGATTTATCAATAATATATATTGGCCCGTTAATATTTTCAGCGGCACGATACTTTATTTCAAACTCATTAATTTCTATTATTTTGCAAGGTGTTTTTTTTCCTTTCTGCAAAAACAAAGTGTCTGTTTGCGACAAAATAATAAAAGAAACAAACAAGAAACCTAACGTTAATAATTGCTTTTTCATAGCTATATGTTTTAATTTTAGATTAGGAGGGCCGAATTTAATTTCTCTTTTATAACGATAAACAACTTTTTTTATTGTTTATTAAACTTTATCCAACTTATTAAAGATATGAAAAAATACGTCAACCGTAAATGTTATATAGTTAAATCTTTACAGTTAAGGCCGAGAAATAAATTGGGAGAATTATAGGTAAAAAACTTAATAGAAAAAAGGCAAGATTGTTGGGTCAACTTTACTAAGGTCAGGCTTTGGAGATTCTTTATAAAATTCGTTTAAGTTTTCTTCAAAACGTTGTACCCCGTAACTTATAGTCTCATAAATCTCTCCTTTATTCAACATCATTGTTTTATATCCGGGTAATGGCTTTTTGAAATTTTTATTTGGGGTTTGGTCTCTATCATACATTTGCTTTTTATCAATTGTGTAGGTTATTGCGTTTTCCTCATATTTATAATACATAGGAATAGCCCCTAAATAACTAACAACTTTTTTTCCAAAAAGGCCTAGGTATGGGAAGGGGCGCTTTAGTTGATGTCCGTATTTATTCTTAACAACTATATCAAACTCTCCTCCACTTGGGTTTCCTTTTTCAGAAACAAATTTTGCCGAATCCGCTTTTACAAAACCAATAGATGAATTGTAATTAAAATCTTTTTCTGCAACTAGATAGAATTTTTCATTCATTACAATAGTTGGATCTACTTTAAGGTTGGTGTCCAAAAAAATTCCGCTTCTTAACCCTTTGAGTAAACTATCGTTGTTATTACTATAAATGAAATAAATTTTAGAGAATTTATAATTATCCAAATAGGCCATCATTATATTTTTATTTATAATGTAAGTTTCTATTGTTTTTTCTATTGCCTTATCCGGCTCGCCATGCTTATTAAAAGCGTTTATTTGATTAATATTAGTTTTTAGCTTTACAACTAAAGCACCTTCTTTTAACTCATTTATTTGCCATGCAGAAATGATCATCCTTCTTTTTCTGAATTTTTCAAATTGCTCACGACTCTTATAATCTTTAGGTCGAAATATTTCTTCGTCTTGTTGCGCCTTAACACCAACAAAACCTATTATAAAAATAAAAAGTAAAATTATTTTGTTATTTAATAACCGACCCATTTTCAATTTCTGTATTAGTTGATGTTACAAAACTTAATTCGCCTTTAGCATTTTCTGCCATTAAGATCATTCCCTGACTTTCTATTCCTTTTATTTTGCGTGGTGCTAAGTTTACCAGTAACGAAACTTTTTGTCCAATAATATCTTCCGGCTTAAAATAGGCTGCTATGCCACTAACTACCGTGCGTGTATCCAATCCGGTGTCTAACGTTAACTTTAATAATTTATCTGTTTTAGGAACTAACTCGGCTGCAACAATTGTAGCGGTTCTAATGTCCATTTTAGAAAAATCATCAAATGTAGTTTCGGGTTTAAATGCAACCGGACCAGCACTTGCCAGATTATCTTCTTTACTTTTTTGTAATCTATCTAACTGTATCTGTACATCAGCATCTTCAACTTTTGAAAACAACAATTCGTCTTTATTAATTGTATGACCATATGCCATGTTTGACGTTTGGCCGGCAGCCGCCCATCGCAGAGGTTTTATGTTCAAAAGATCAAATAATTTTTTTGAGGTGAAGGGCAAAAAAGGTTCTGCTAAAATGGCCAAATTGCAAGAAATTTGCAGGGCAACATTCATGATCGTAGTAACACGTTGCTCATCGGTCTTAATTAATTTCCAAGGCTCCGTTTCTGCTAAATATTTATTGCCGAGTCGTGCAACATTCATCCATTCGCTAATTGC
The DNA here is from genome assembly GCA_040382975.1 of Flavobacteriales bacterium. Taxonomy (GTDB): domain Bacteria; phylum Bacteroidota; class Bacteroidia; order B-17B0; family Aurantibacillaceae; genus Aurantibacillus. The sequence goes on along the minus strand of JBEIEI010000001.1, from coordinate 50,697 downwards.
TTCTCTAAATTTAAATTGCTCAATAGACTTTGCTATTTTTGCAGGAGCCTTTGCTAACTCTTCTAATACTATAAGATCTTCTTTATTATATGTTTTTGCCTCCGGCACTTTTCCCTCATAAAACTTATGAGTTAAAACTAAAGTTCTATTTATAAAATTACCGAAGATGGCAACTAACTCACTATTGTTTTTTGTTTGAAAATCTTTCCAGGTAAAATCGTTATCTTTTGTTTCGGGTGCATTTGAGCATAAGGTATAACGTAATACATCTTGCATGCCTTTAAAGTCTTGCAAGTACTCATGTAACCAAACGGCCCAATTACGAGAGGTGGAAATTTTATCGCCTTCTAAATTTAAAAATTCGTTGGCAGGAACGTTATCCGGTAAAATAAATTCGCCATGCTCCATTAACATGGCGGGAAAAATAATGCAATGAAACACAATATTATCTTTTCCAATAAAATGTATCAAACGCGTGTCTTCTTTTTTCCAATAGTTTTCCCAAGTGTCCGGCAATAATTCTTTTGTTGCAGAAATATAGCCAATTGGTGCATCAAACCATACATACAATACTTTTCCGTCGGCACCTTTTACCGGAACCGGAACACCCCAATCCAGATCGCGCGTCATAGCTCTAGGTTGTAAACCATCGCCACTATCCATCCAACTTTTACATTGCCCGTAAACATTGGTTTTCCAATCGCTATGTTGTTCGATGTATGCTTTTATTTTTGGTTGTAATTTATCTAAAGGCAAAAACCAGTTCTTAGTTTCTTTTAAAACAGGCTTGCTTCCGGATAAAGTTGACTTAGGATCTATCAGATCAGTTGCGTTAAGTGTTGATCCACACTTCTCGCATTGGTCGCCATATGCACTTGGATTAGCGCATTTAGGACAAGTTCCAACAATGTATCTATCCGCTAAAAACTGTTTAGCGGATTCGTCATAATACTGCTCTGTTACTTCTTCGGTAAAAACCCCTTTATCATATAGAACTTTAAAAAAATCGGAAGCAGTTTGATGATGTGTTTTTGAAGAAGTGCGTGAATATACATCAAAAGAAATACCAAAATCGCGGAAAGAATCTCCCATAATCTTATGATATTTATCAACTATTGCTTGCGGAGTTGTATGTTCCTTTTTTGCTTTAATAGTAATAGGCACGCCGTGTTCATCGCTACCGCAAATAAATTTTACATCACTGCCAATACTTCTTAGGTACCTAACATAAATATCTGCCGGCAAATAACAACCGGCTAAATGTCCTATATGTACCGGGCCATTTGCATAGGGCAATGCCGCAGTAACTAATGTCCGTTTAAATTTTGAATCCATTTTTTATTCTCCTAAAGTGCAACCCGTTATGCATTTCCAATTTTTTTAGTTGAAGATGCAAATCAACAATTTTATTATTATATTTATACAAAAGTAACTATAACTATTAAAATAAATTACGAATGAGCAATAAAAAAGAAATTTGGAAAACAATTACCGTAAACGGCAAAAAGCCTTCGGTACCCTATGTAATTTCAAACCATGGCCATTTTGGTGTGTTATTAGACAGTAGTGGCAAGGTAGAAAGAAGAAACTTTAAACCCACAGCCGGTAGTTACCGCTTTAATGTAAGGCAAGACGGAAAAGCAGCAGCTATCTTCCTTTACAAAGAAGTTGCAAAAGCTTTTATAAAAAAACCATCTCCCAAACATAAATTTGTAATTCATAAAGACCATAATTATTTAAACGATAACGTTGATAATTTAAAATGGGCAACTCAGGCAGAACACAGAGCACATACAACATTTAGCCCAAATGCCATTTTATCGAGAAAGAAAAAAGCAATAGTAAAAAGTGCACACTCGCAGATCTTTAACGAAAAAAGTATTGTTACCTTAAAGAAAATGATCTGGGACCCTAAAAGAAAACTTTCATATAAACAAATAGCAGAAAAATTCGGGGTTTCGGAAATGCAGATCTACCGCATTAAAACCGGACAATTTTGGTATCACGTTAGAGTTGAGAATGAGCCAGTTCATCCAAAATACAAGCAAAACTTAAGCAACATTGAGTATCAAGAAAAGAAAGCCAATGCAGAAGCTGCTAAAAAAGAAAAACGCGAAGCCTTATTAAAAAAAGTTGCAGAAAAGCGTAAGAAAGCTACTGCGCCAAAAAAGAAAAAAGAAACGTCTGAAAAAAAAATAAAAAAAGGAAAAGGCAAAAAAAATAAAGACGGTAAGAAAAAAAAGAAATAATATAATGTCTGTTACTCCTTCTTATTTAAAAAAAGGCGATACCATTGTAATTATAGCTACAGCAAGAGCTAGGTCTAAAGAAACAATTCAACCGGCTATAGATATTTTGAAAAGTTGGGGCCTAAAAGTAGAGCATGGCCCTAACGCTTTTAAAACGCATCATCAATTTGCCGGAACAGACGATGAGCGTGCTGCTGACTTGCAATGGGCTGTTGACCATAAAACCGCAAAAGCAATTTTAATTAGCGGTGGCGGTTATGGTACCTTGAGAGTTATTGATAAAGTAAATTTTAAGCCTCTTTCCAAGAATCCAAAATGGGTAATTGGCTACAGCGATACTACTGTGTTGCACAGCCGCTTAGTTCATTTAAAAATTGCTGCTATACATGGCACCATGGCTTTTCAATTTTTAAAAAATGAAGAGGCAACTCAATCGGTTAAACAATTATTATTTGGACAAAAAGTTAATTACAAGATCGACTACAATACCCTAAACAGAATGGGAGTTGCAGAAGCAGAAATTGTTGGCGGTAATTTATCTTTGTTATACGCGTTAAGCGGAAGTGTGGATGATATTTCGGCAAAAAATAAAATTTTGTTTTTAGAAGATCTAGATGAACAATTGTATCATGTTGATAGAATGATTCTTCAATTAAAGCGTTCAGGGAAATTAAAACACCTTAAAGGCCTTATTGTTGGCGGTATGTCGGACATGAAAGACAATGCCGTCCCTTTTGGAAAAACAGCAGAAGAAATAGTATTAGACGCTGTTAAAGAATATAATTATCCTGTTTGTTTTAATTTTCCGGCTGGACATATTGAAAAAAACATGGCGCTTTATTTAGGCAAAAAAGCAAGATTACGAATAACAAAAAACAAAGTAAGTTTAGAATATATAAAATGAAATGTAAAACCATAGACGATCTGAACGTTTACTACGAAGTTCAAGGTAATACTTCATTGGAGGAAACACTTGTGTTTTTAAATGGTTTAACACAATCAACCGTTTCGTGGTTATTTGTTTTGCCTTATTTTAAAGAAAAGTATAAAATAATTTTAATCGATTTTATATTTCAGGGACAGAGTGATAAAGCAGAACATTGGCGTGATTTTGATCAACATGCTAATGATGTAAAACATGTTTTACAACAAGAAAAAATACACAAAGCAACCATCATAGGTTTATCTTATGGAAGTATGGTGGCACAAAATTTTGCAGTTAATCATCCAAATTTTGTAAATAAATTAATTCTAATATCTACTTTTGCACACAAAACACCATATTACGAAGCCATTGAATTAAGCTGGTGGCGTGCCTTAGATTTGGGCGGTTATAATTTAATGCTGGATATTATGTTGCCAAGTGTGTTAAGTGAAGAATATTTTTCACACCCGATCATTCCAATTCAATTAATGAAAGAAGCGCGTTTGGATGCTCAACAAAATAAACAAGCTATTTTTAATTTGATGCAGGCCACCAAAGAAAGAAAAGATTACAGACCAAATCTTGAAAAAATAACAGCGCCAACATTAATAATACAAGGCGAAAAAGATCTGCTGCTTCCGGTACATTTAGCGCAGGAGGTTAACAAACACATTAAGGATTCTAAATTGAAAGTTATTTCCAATGCAGGTCATACTTTAAACTTAGAGCATGTACCTGATGTATGCGGGTATATAAAAGAGTTTTTACTTTAGATCGAACAAACTATTCACGCCGGGATAACGGTCCACTGTAAATCCCTCTGCGTAAGGCACACCAATTGCTCTGCCCCATAATGCCATTCTACTATTTATTGCCTCTAAAAATGCTTTGCTAGAAATAGGCGTTTCGGGTTCGTCTGAATTAGGATTATAGAACTGCGATGAAAAAGCCATGATTGCTTTTTGCTTAATGTCAATAAAATCAGTAATGTCAACAACAAAATCAGGATGAATATATTGATCTTGTATATAGTGATACACAGCTTTTGGACGCCAACAATCTTGCTTTTTTCCGTCCATGCTTGTTTCAATTTTCAACAAACCACTATAAAAACAAGCGTCAGAAGTAAGTTTAGCCGCTCTGCCATGGTCTGGATGTCTGTCGCTTACAGCATTGCACAAAATGATTTCGGGTTGATGTTTACGAATAACTTCTATTATTTGTTTTAGATGCGCTTCGTTGTTTTCAAAAAAACCGTCTTTAAATTTTAATTGGGTTCTAAAAGTAACGCCTAATATTTTTGCAGATTCAGTTGCCTCTTGTGTTCTGATTTCAGCGTTGCCGCGCGTACCAAGTTCTCCAAGGGTAAGATCTAAAACACCAACGCTTTTGCCCAATGAAATATGTTTTGCAATAGTTCCGCTACAACTTAACTCCACATCATCAGGATGAACCCCTATTGCTAAAATATCTATTTTCATTTTTATTTGGGATTTACCTTTTTTGTTAAGTCGTTTATTTTATCGTTTAATTTTGGTAGGCTTCTGAATAAAACATAACTACGTTTGTATTCGCCAATGTTAAAGGCCGGCGATCCTTGAACAATTTCTCCTTCTTTTTCGATGTTTGAGCCAATGCCCGATTGACCTGCGATCTTAACCCCGTTTGCAATTCTTAAATGCCCGGCAATACCAACCTGAGCGCCGATCATACAATTCTTACCAACTTTGTAGAGCCTGCAACACCAGATAAACCAGCAATAACTGTATTCTCGCCGATCTCTGCATTATGGGCAATTTGCACAAGGTTATCTAATTTTACACCTTTTCGAATATACGTTGAGCCTAATGTGGCTCTATCGATTGAGGTATTAGAACCGATCTCAACATTGTCTTCAATAACTACATTTCCAATTTGCGGTACTTTTGCAAAAGCATTACCATCGGCATTTGGTGCAAAACCAAAGCCATCACTTCCAATTACGGTATTTGCATGAATGGTACAATTAGCTCCAATTTTACATTCATGGTATAATTTTACTCCGGAAAATAACACTGTATTATCACCGATCACACAATTATCGCCAATAAAAATATGCGGATATAATTTTACATTATTTCCTATGGTAACATTCTGTCCAATGTATGCAAAGGCGCCAACATAACAATCTGTTCCCATTTTTGTATTTTCACAAATGAAAGAAGGTTGTTCTATGCCAACTTTATTGCCTTTTATTTGCGTGTAGAGCTCCAATAATTTGGCAAAAGACTCATAGGCATTTTCAACACGAATAAGCGTACAGGTTGGTTTAACAGGCTTGTCTAACAGCAACGTTTTATTTACAATTACAATGCTTGCATCTGTTGTGTAAATAAAATTAGTATAAATCGGGTTTGCTAAAAAAGACAATGTTTTATTTGTCCCTTCTTCAATTTTAGAAAGGTTGTTAACCGTGGTGTTTTCATCCCCTTCAACCGTTCCGTTTAATAATTGCGCTATTTGTTGTGCCGAAAATTCCATAAATTATAAATATAAAATTAAGTATTTTATTTATATGTAAGTCGTTTAGATAAAAGTTGTGGGCGTTTTTCGATAGAAATATATGTGATATAAGACGAAACTAAGGCGGCCAACAAGCCAATTAGTATAACAAATGGTTTTTGCCATGATAGAAAAAATGTATGACTTAAAACATTTATTGTTATAGCAAGTGCAACCAAATACGGGGGTTCAATACGTGCTGCCCGGTTTATAAAAAATCTAGGCCAATTATTCCAAATGTTATCCAATCGAATTAAAGAATGGGGATTTACAACGCATGATAGTACAAAAAAAAGTGCGACTCCAAATTGACCGTGATAAGCTATGTCTAAAACCAGTTGATCTGTAGTATAATTAATAGTTAAGTAAATAAAATGAAATAAACATATAAATAAAGCTGCAATACCAAACAAGATATTAATAATAGGTATTTGCCCTCCTTTATCCAACTTGATCTATTATAGCCTTTAGTTTAACTTTTTCTGCTAACCAATTTAGCTCATGTGAAGCTGCAATTGTATTTCGCTTGTATTCTTGTAATTTATGTGACGAAAGCATTTCGTTTATCTTTTGAGCAAGAGCTTCTGGGTCGTGGTTTTCTGTAAAATCGCCAACATTATAATGTGTTATTAATTTCTCGATCTCGGGCAAACGTGTTGCTAATATAGGAACACCGGCATGCATATAATCAAATACTTTATTTGGCAAACTATAATAGTAATTAAGGTTTGTGTTTTTATCTATACTCAATCCTAGATCGGCGTTGTAGGTAAAATGCATTAACTCATCCTTAGGAAGTTTATTTATAAGCGTTACTTTATCCGTCAAGTGTTGGTCTTTTACTTTTTGCTGCAATATTTTCCACACGTCGCCGCTGCCAATTATTAATAACAAGGCATTATCAACAAACTTCATTGCATCAATTAATTCTTCTGCACCTCTGTCTATATTAATTCCTGCGCCTTGGAGCAAAATAATTTTTTTATTTAAAGGCAGTTTTAAAGCTTCTTTGTCCTTAGCGCAAAAGTTGCTATCGTAATCAGAAATGTTCCTTACTACGTTAAACTTTACTGAATATTTTTCTTCAAAAATTTTAGCAATACTGTCATTAACGGTAATACAATTTTTTAGTTGCGGAACAATTCGTTTTTCAATTCCTAACCATATTTTTTGCTTAATTGGCGAATTTAATAATTCTGGTACTTCGCAAAATAATTCGTGACTGTCATAAATTAAAGGCAAAGATTTTATTCTTGAAACTAAGTAATTAGGTAATAGCGTGTCTAGATCATTAGCATAAAGAATATCCGCTTTAGTAAACAAGAGTTTAAAGAACAGCCTAAGATTAAAAAAGAAATAAAAAAGTGGTCCCTGCAAAAAAAACAATTTCATACGAACGGCCTTAAATTTGGCGTTTTGAAACGGCAATGAGGTTGGAAGTTCTCTCCCTATCAATACTACATCAAATCCACATTCAGCAAGAGTTAAGCAGGTTTTTTTCACCCTGTTGTCAGTAACCAGATCGTTAATTACACTAACTATTGCTATTTTTTTTGTTGTAAACAAATACTTTGTTGATATTGGGTTAAAGATAGAAATATTACACCTAATTTATTAGTTATTTTTGTTTAAGTATGGTGAAAATATTAGAAAACATAAACCTCAAGCCGCACAATACCTTTGGTTTGGATGCTTTCTGCGATTATTTTGTAGAAATTAATTCAATTGATGATTTTTTAGAACTCCTAAAAACCGATGTTTATAAAAAAAATCAAAAGTTAATTATTGGCGGCGGAAGTAATATTTTATTTACACAAAATTTTAGTGGCTTAGTAATTAAAAATAATTTGAAAGGCGTTACAGTTGTTACAGAAGATAATGATAAAATAATTTTAAAAGCGGCAGCAGGAGAGAGTTGGCATGAATTTGTACTTTGGTGTATTGAAAGAAATTATTGTGGCCTCGAAAACCTATCACTAATTCCTGGATGCGTAGGGGCAAGTCCGATGCAAAACATAGGTGCGTATGGTGTTGAAATAAAAGATGTGTTTTATGAATTGGAGGCCTTAAATATCACAACAGGAGAAAAAAGAACGTTTAAAAAAGAGGATTGTGAATTTGGGTACCGCGAAAGTGTTTTTAAAACTAAATACAAAAATCACTATTTAATCACCTCGGTTTCATTCCACTTATCTAAAAAAACAATACTAAACACCTCTTACGGTGCCATTAATTCAGAGTTAGAGGCAATGAAAATATCAACGCCCTCTGTAAAAGATGTTTCAAATGCGGTAATTGCAATTCGCCAAAGCAAATTACCAAACCCAAAGGAAACAGGAAATGCCGGAAGTTTTTTTAAAAACCCCGAAATATCTAAAGAAAAACATGCTACACTAAAATCCTCCTTTGAGGGTTTGGTTTCCTATCCACTTCCAAACGGTGATTTTAAGCTGGCCGCAGGTTGGTTAATTGAGCATTGCGGGTTAAAAGGTTTCGAAAAAGACGGGGCTGCGGTTCATTCAAAACAAGCACTTGTATTGATAAATAAAAATAACTGTACAGGCAAGGCTATTTTTGAACTATCGAACTATGTTATACAAAAAGTAATTGATAGATTTGGAGTAAAGCTTGAGCGCGAAGTAAACATAATCTAATGATAGGTTTTTTAATTGATGTAGGGATATTTTCCAATTTATTTTACACTGGCTATGTACTCTTTGATAGTCCATTCGAATTTTACATTTCATACCTACCTATTATACTTTTATTACCGGTTTTTATTATTAAGTATAAATTTTACGCCCCCTCACTATACATAATTATTCCTCTTTTAGTTTTTGGTTTATTTAATATTTTTATTGGCAACAACACTACGCCAAGGTTTTTAAAGATCTTTCTCAACATTAGCGTAAATCTTGTTTTTTACCAATATGTGATGCAATACTATAACTATGATATAAAACTTATATTTAGAAAGTACCTATACATTTCATTTTTAATGTGTGCCCTCGGGCTTTTTCAGCTTGCAAGCTATTGGGTTGGCTTTTTGCAAGGCTATAAACTTAGCTTGATTTTTCCGCTAACAAAATGGGGTTTAAATCTGGGCGGTCTAGGTATTCGAATAAATAGTTTATTCAGTGAGCCTTCGGCATTAGGAATAGCAATAGCCCCAGCCTTTTTTATTAGTATTTATCAATTGTTTACGAGAACCAACGAATTTATTTCTCTAAAAAAATGTTTGGTAATTGTTGCTTGTTATTGTCTTTCCTTTTCAAGTCTAGCGTTTCTTGGAATATTTACATCCATAATTTTGCTTGCACTTAATTTTGGTGCTATAAGGTATTTCTTAATTGCATTGCCTCTTTCTGCATTTCTCTTTTTTGTGGCGTATAATAATGCTGAAGAGTTTAAGGCAAGGGTGGACGGAATGAATGAACTTTTTGTAAATAATATATTAGACGAAAACACGAAAGGAGAAAGTACTAGAGGAAAAATAAAACGGATAAGAAGTTTTTTAAGTAAGGTGCACGGTTCGTCGTTCGTGTTTTTCAATAACTACACAGTTACAAAACAAAACTTTATTAAAAATCCAATATTTGGAACGGGTTTGGGCTCGCATGAGTTTGCGTACGATAAATACTCCTTAAATAAAATAATTGGTGGTATTTATGAATTTAATACGGGTGATGCAAATTCATTATTCTTAAGAACTGTTTCGGAAGTAGGATTGATGGGAATAATTTTTATTATACTTTTTGCATTCAAATACTTCGTTTCTAATGATTTAAACCAAAGAGAAATAGATGATTATTGGTTAATTGGAAACGCTCTTCTGGTCCTTATTCTGTTAACTTACATCAGGCAAGGTAATTATACGTACAATGGTTTTTTTATGTACTGCTGGATGTATTTTTATAACTCAAAAAATTATAATGAGTATTCTGAAAGTTTGACAACTAAATGACCGTTTTATTTTTATATACTGAAATTGCAGACTACTTTATTAAATGCTGCGAAACCTTGTCAAAAAATAACGAGGTGCATATCATCCGCTGGCCTGTGAACAAAGAGGCTCCGTTTGTTTTTTCATTCTCTGAAAAGTTAAAAGTATATGATAAAAATAAATTCAACTTTATAGAGCTGGAACAATTAATAAAAAAAATAGATCCTCAAATCATAATTTGCAGCGGCTGGATAGATAAAGATTATTTAAAACTTACCAAACCGTATTACAACAAAATTCCAACAGTTCTTGCTTGCGATACGCACTGGACCGGATCTTTAAAACAACACCTGGCAACTGTTTTAAGCAGGTTCTTTTTATTAAATACTTTTACATTTGCATGGGTGCCCGGTAACAGTCAAGAGCTATATGTAAACAAACTAGGTTTTACCAAAACCAAAATAAAAAAAGAATTTTACTGTTGTGATCTAGAAAAATTTAATGCCATTTATTTAGATCAAATAGAAACAAAGAAAAAAGCTTTCCCAAAAAGATTTTTATATGTAGGAAGGTATTATGACTTTAAAGGAATAACAGACATATGGGAAGCGTTTATACAGTTACAAAACGAAATCCCAAATGAATGGGAGTTATATTGTCTTGGTTCGGGAGACATTCAACCAAGAGTACATGATAAAATAAAACATTTTGGTTTCGTACAACCAAAAGATCTTGCCGCCATAACAAAAGAGTGTGGTGTTTTTGTTTTGCCAAGTCATTTTGAGCCTTGGGGTGTAGTAGTACAAGAATATGCCGCCTCAGGATTTCCGATTATAACAAGCTCTGCAGTTGGAGCCAAAGAAGCTTTTTTAACCGATAACAAAAACGGTTATTCCTTTGAACCAAAAAATATTGATCAATTAAAACAAATTCTAAAAAAAATTATAACTTTAAACAACGAGGAGTTACTGAGAATGTCTGAAAGCAGCCATCTTATGGCTCAAAAAATTAATCCTGAAAATTGGTGTAGAACAATTAACGAATTTTACGATGAATTCAATAAAAAATAAAATTTTGGTAACCGGTGGGGCCGGTAATGTTGGCAGCGCATTAGTTGAAAAATTAATTTCCGATCCGCACAACTTCGTTGTTATAATGGATAATTTATCTACCGGCTTATTGTCAAAATTACCATCATCACAATTCACTAACTGGAAGTTTATAAAGGGCGATGTTAATCTGCTAAACGATGTTACATCTGTTATGCTTTCGTTTCATTTTGATTACGTTTTTCACTTTGCAGCAGTTGTGGGTGTTATTAGAACGCAAGAAAATCCAATTGATGTGTTAAATGATATTGATGGGATCAAAAATATTTTAAACCTCTCAAAAAACACTTCTGTAAAACATGTCTACTTTTCCTCAAGCTCCGAAGTTTATGGCGAACCTGTTGAACTGCCGCAAAACGAACACCGAACTCCACTAAATTCTCGCGTACCCTACGCGGTGGTAAAAAATGTTGGTGAGTGCTTTTTTAAAAGTTATTGGCAAACTTTTCACTTACCCTACACCATATTTCGTTTTTTTAATACATACGGTCCTAACCAAAGCGTAGATTTTGTTGTAGCGCGTTTTTTATCTCTGGCTTTAAAGAATAAAGACATCACAATTTATGGAGATGGTCTTCAAACGCGAACATTTACCTATGTGGAAGATACAATTAGCGTTATTACAAAAATATTTGAACAAAAATTATTCATTAACGATGTCATAAATATTGGCAACGATGAGTTAATGACAATAAAGGAATTGGCTGAATTAACCATAAAACTAACTGATTCAAAATCTAAAATAATTTATCTACCGCCATTAAAGGATGGAGATATGACGCGTAGGCAACCTGATAACAAAAAAATGCGCGACATACTCAATAAAAAATTAATTAGTATTGAAGAGGGCATAAAACTGATGATGAAAGATGAACGCTTTTTAAAATCAACAGGATCATTATAAAAATATGTGTGGCATAAACGGTTTTATCTCTAACTCATTTACGGCAGAACAAAAAAAAGAAATTGTTCAAAAAATGAATTTAACGCTCAGCCATAGGGGTCCTGATAATGATGGGATTTGGACTGATGATATAATTGCACTCGGCCACAGGAGGTTATCGATTATTGACTTAAGCGCAGACGGCAACCAACCCTTTTTTTCTACAAACAAACGATATGTAATAGTTTACAATGGTGAATTGTATAATTATAAAGAATTAAAATTAGAACTTCAGCGCTCTTCGCAAGGTTCAAACAATTTACCGTATTTTTTTAAAACCAATACAGATACCGAAGTAGTTCTTGCTGCTTTTATTAGATACGGAACAAAATGCTTACAACTATTTAATGGTATGTATGCATTTGCTATTTACGACACGCTCGAAAAAAAACTAACTATTGCAAGAGACCGCCTCGGTGTTAAGCCATTATATTACTATTATGGAGATGATGGCTTTTTATTTTCAAGCGAAATTCGACCTATCATTCACTCAAATATAAGAACATTTTCATTGAATAAAGAGGTGCTAGGGGAATACGCCATGTATCAAACTGTTTTTGCGCCGAACACAATTGTAAAAAGTGTGAAAATGTTATTACCCGGTAACTACATCGAATACCAAAATAACACCGCAACTGTAGCCGAGTATTACTCACTGAATAATTTTTCTAAATCAATAACAGACATTTCGTATGCCGAAACTTGCAATAAAGTAAATGAATTGCTCACGCAGTCTGTCCATCAGCGCTTAGTTGCCGATGTGCCTTTTGGCGCCTTTCTATCAGGAGGAATAGATTCCAGCGCAATTGTTGGTTTAATGAGCAAGGTTAGCACAGAAAAAATTCAAACCTTTAATATTAGTTTTGATGAAAGTGAGTTTTCTGAATCGAAATATGCAAAACTAATTGCACAAAAATTTAATACGCAACATCACGAAATTAAATTAACGCCACAGGATTTTTTAAATCAATTACCTGAAGCTCTTGCTGCAATGGATCATCCAAGTGGTGATGGCCCAAATACCTATATTGTTTCTAAAGCAACCAAACGCGCTGGCGTTACAATGGCTTTAAGTGGTATTGGAGGTGATGAGCTTTTTGCGGGCTACGATGTTTTTACCCGTATGATGGCGCTTCAAAAAAAAACGTGGATCAATGCACTTCCATTGTTTAGCCGAAAAATTACAGGCTATGCGATCCAAAAAAGAAAAAAAACAATTGCAGGAAAAAAAATAGAGGAACTCTTAGGGCAGAAAACAATTAATTTTAATTCGGCCTACCCTTTAAACAGAAGCACGTTTACTAACAAAGAATTATCTGCTTTTTTAAAAAACAGTGATCCGTATAAAAACATAAATTCGATTGTTTCAAAGGTTCCACAAATAAAAGATCATTTGTTAAGTTCGGTATCTATAAGCGAAATAAACACATACCTGCAAAACATTTTGTTGCGAGATGCTGATCAAATGAGCATGGCCGTGGCTTTAGAGATTAGAGAACCTTTTTTAGATTATAAATTAATTGATTTTGTATTAGGTGTTAGTGATGATAAAAAAATCCCACACACACCTAAAAAATTATTAATAGACAGTTTAGGCGATCTGCTACCAAATGAAATTGTTAACCGGACAAAAATGGGCTTTACCCTGCCATGGCAATTGTGGTTAAAAAACGATCTTAGATCATTCTGCGAAAAAAACATAAGCGAACTTTCAAATTATGATTTTTATAATAGAGAAGGTGTTGTGGATTTATGGAACCGCTTTTTAAAAAACGACAACACTATAACCTGGAGCAGAATATGGCACCTTGTAGTATTAAATAATTGGATAAAAGAAAATAAGCTTTCAGTATAATTTGAAGAAACCAAAAATAGTTGTTTTAATAGACTGGTACTTACCTGGCACAAAGGCAGGCGGGCCGGTGCGTTCGGTGTTTTCTTTAGTTACATTGCTAAAAGATCATTTTGATTTTTACATTATTACCTCCAATAAAGATTTAGGAAGCAATACCGAATACTCTGCAATTAAACCAAACAATCTATTTACTAAAGAAAATATTAATTACTATTATTTTACAGATAACCATTTTAATAGAGAAACACTTCTCTTACTTATTAATGAGATAAAGCCCGACCTTATTTATTTAAATAGCTTTTGGTCTTTCCGGTTTTCAATAAACATTATCCGTTTAAAAATTAAAGATTTAATTGACTCGCCCTTATTACTTGCTCCGAGAGGCATGCTAGGTAAAGGTGCTTTAAGTTTGAAGTCATTCAAAAAAACAATTTACATTACCATGGCCAAAATTTTTGGTTGGTATAAATACGTTTCATTTCATGCAACAAATAAACAAGAGGAATTTGATATTAAATCGCATTTTTCATCGGCAAAAATTAAAATTGCCTCTAATTTAAATTCAGGAACACTAATTAAAAATACCTCCATAAAAAAACCAAACACGCTAGATGTTTTTTTCTTGTCAAGAATTTCTGAAGTAAAAAATTTGCATTTTGCCTTGGAGATTTTAAAAGACATTCCATCTGATATTTATATTAATTACGACATTTATGGTAATCTTGAAGATAAAGACTATTGGACAAGCTGCACTGAATTAATTAAGGTGCTACCTAAAAATGTTACAGTAAACTATAAACGCGAATTAACTTTTAATGAGGTTCAGCAAATAATCTGTAATTATAATTGCTTATTTCTTCCAACACTAAACGAAAATTTCGGCCATTCAATTGTTGAGAGCTTATTATCGGGCTGCCCCGCAATTATAAGCGATCAAACACCATGGAACGATTTAGAAATGCACAATGCCGGCTACGCAATTGCATTAAACAACAAACAAGGGTTCTTGAATGCAATTATACAAATGGCCAAATTGGACCAAGAAGCCTTTTCGCAAAAAAGCGAGGATGCAAATAGTTATATTAGCGGCAAGATTGCGCTAGAACAGAATATTAATTTATATAAAAATCTATTTAATGGAATCCTTAAAAACTGACCTTTCGACCTTTGACAATGACTGGTACAAACCAGGTAGACCGCTATTAGTAAGAGTTATTTGGTATTTTACTAATTATTTCTTTTTTAAATCCCCTTTTCCGTTTTATGGACCAAAACGGTTTTTGTTACGCTTATTTGGCGCAAAAGTTGGGGTAGATTTGATTATTAAGCCTCATGTTTCCATCAAGTACCCTTGGTTATTAGTTATTGGCGACCATGTTTGGATAGGTGAAGAGGTTTGGATAGATAACCTTGCAAAGGTAACTTTAAAAAGCCACTCTTGCGTTTCGCAAGGCGCTTTATTATTATGCGGCAACCACAATTACAAAAGAACAACTTTTGATCTTTTAGTTGGCGAAATAACTTTAGATGAGGGTTCTTGGGCTGGAGCAAAAACAGTTATTTGCCCGGGAGTTAGACTAGGGAGTCATAGCTTACTAACGGTTGGCAGCATTGCAACAAGTTCTTTAGAAGCTAATTGGATATATCAAGGAAATCCGGCAAAAAAATTAAAACTCAGAGAGTTTAAGCCAAAGCGTTAACCCTTTTCGTCTATCCGCTCTACCTTAGTTACACCTTTTACTTTTTTAAGAGTGTCCATTAAATGATTTAGGTGCTTTGTGTCGTGCACATAAACCATTATTGTTCCTTCAAAAAGCCCATCATCTGTATCAAATTTTATTGAGCGCATGTTAACATTATTTTCACTTGAAATTATTTTTGTAATATTATTTACCAAACCCAATTCATCTGTTCCAATAATTTTAATTCCCGCTAAGAACGAAATTAGTTGGTCGTTCATCCATTTTGCTTTTACAACGCGGTAGGCATAATTTGAAAGCAGTTTTATTGCGTTCGGGCAATTTACCCTGTGAATTTTTATTCCTTCGCCAATAGTAATAAAACCAAAAACATCATCGCCGGGGATAGGATTGCAACACGGCGAAAGTTTATAATCAAGCTTTTGCATGTCGTCGCCAATAACAAGCATATCACTGCTGCCACGCGCATTTGTAACCAATTGCTCTATTTTTGGTGACGTAGACTTGCGGCTTGGTTTTACCGGATTATTTTTATAACGTAAATATTCTTTGATCTCTTTTTGATCAACATTTCCCAGCGCTGCACGGTAAAATAATTCTTGCGATGAAGGTAATTTTAAGAATTGACAAAAATCATTTACATTTTGAAGCGTGAAATCAAGTTTGTGCTTATAAAATTTGCGTTCCATGATCTCTCGACCTTGTTCTGCTACTTTTTTTCTTTGTTCTTTTAAACTGCTTTTTATTTTTGATTTTGCCTTAGCAGTAATAACGTAACCAAGCCAATCTTCTTTTGGTGTTTGTTTATTGCTTGTAAGAATTTCAACCTGGTCGCCACTTTTTAAGTCATAACTTAATGGCACCAATTTAAAATTTACTTTTGCGCCTATACATTGCTCGCCAACTTTTGTGTGTATCTCAAAAGCAAAATCCAATGCTGTTGCGCCAACAGGTAATGTTTTCATATCACCTTTTGGCGTAAAGGCAAATAATTCATCACTAAATAAATTCAGCTTAAAATCATCCATAAACTCCAAAGCATTTGGATCGGGGTTTTCAAGCATTTCACGTATACGTTGCAACCAATTCTCTAACTTACTTTCTTTATCAGCTGCGGCATCTTTATATTTCCAATGTGCAGCATATCCTTTCTCGGCAAGCTCATCCATCCTAACGGTTCGTATCTGGACCTCAACCCACTTACCATCCGGACCCATAACCGTTGTGTGTAAGCTCTCGTAGCCATTGCTCTTTGGCGTACTGATCCAATCTCTTAAGCGTTCAGGACTTGGGTGATAAAAATCTGTAATAATGGAATAAACTTTCCAGCAGTCTGATTTTTCTTGGTCTAACGGCGTATCAATTACGATACGAATAGCAAAAAGATCATAAATCTCCTCAAAGGCCACTCCTTTAGTTTTAGTTTTATTGTAAATGCTAAAAATAGATTTTGGTCGACCAAATATTTTAAATTTAAATCCTTGCTCACCTAAAATCTCTTTAAGAGGTTCGATGAACTTTTGAACAAAACGTTTCCGCTCAGGCTCAGTCTCCTGTAGCTTAACCGCAATATCATAATAACCCTCTGAGTTTGTATATTTTAATCCAAGATCTTCAAGTTCTGTTTTAATATTATTTAATCCCAAACGATGTGCTAATGGCGCATACAAAAACAATGTTTCACTTGCGATCTTCATTTGTTTTTCGCGCTTCATGTGCTCAAGTGTGCGCATGTTATGCAATCTATCAGCTAGCTTTATTAGAATAACCCGGATATCTTCGCTCATGGTTAAGAGCACCTTTCTAAAATTCTCTGCCTGAATAGAAGAGGTATTATCAATTACACCCGAAATTTTTGTTAGACCGTTTATGATCTGAGATACTTTTTCCCCGAACAAACCTTTCACGTCCTCCAACGTAAGATCTGTATCCTCAACAGTATCATGTAATAAAGCGCATACAATTCCAGTGGTGCCTAAACCAATTTCTTCGGCACAAATTTGAGCAACAGCAATAGGATGATAAATATAAGGTTCGCCGCTTTTGCGTCTCATTTCTTTATGCGACTCAACAGCAACTTCAAAGGCTTTTCTAATTATTTCTTTGTCGCCTTTTTCTAATCTATGCTTACAGGCGTTTATTAATAATTTGTATCTGTGTAGAATTTCTTTGCGCTCTGCTTCAAGATCGATTTTCATATTAGAGAATTTTTATAGTGCTCCGGAGTTGCATTAGAAATAACTTTTCCGGGCTAACACCGTCTTTTTATAATTTAATTATAAATATGCCTATGAAGATATTAATTTTGCGTAACATTAAAAAGCAATTGCGTTGAAAGTTTTTATTTATATATTTTATTTTATTAGATCCGTGTTCTTGCGCGGGTTTATCAATACTATCAAGCTTATTAAGGCTGAAACAATTAACGAAAAAAAGTATGGTATAACAACCTCGTCTATCAAAAAAAGCAACTCAACAGAGTTTTTTCATTACCAGGCTGCAGGATACCTTGTTTTATTCAGGATCTTTAAGGCGATAGAGGCAAAAACAAAAAACTTTGCTTTTGTTGATATTGGTTGCGGAAAAGGCCGACCTGTTTTTGTTGCAGAATCTTTTGGCTATGACAATTTAATAGGTATTGATCTAGACGGCGAATTAATAGGTGTTGCCAACGAAAATTTAAAAACCTATTTACTTAAAAGAGAATCGTCAAACATAAAATTTATAATGGAAAATGCCTTGGAATTTACCTATTTAAATCAACCAACGGTTTACTTTTTGTTTAATCCTTTTAGCGAGTCTGTTTTAAAAAAAGTAATTAGTAAAATCATTTCTTCATCCAATTTTGAAACATGGTTTGTATACATGAATCCAATGTTTAAACAATGTTTTGTAGATGACAAAATTGAGGTGGTTTGCGAATTAAGAACAAAAAGATACCTGGAGGCGATCGTCTATAGAGTGAAACACTAGTGTTACTCTCGTTTTAATTCTATTCTAAACGTTGTTCCTTTATTAATTTCGCTTTTTAGAACATAAATTTTTCCGTTGTGGTAGTTTTCAATGATTCGTTTACATAAACTTAAGCCTAATCCCCACCCTCTTTGTTTTGACGTGTAGCCGGGCTCAAAAACGGTTTTGAATTTTGATTTTGGAATTCCTTTCCCTGTGTCTGAAATATCTACGAACAATCCTTCCGGTACATCAATTAGCGCAACTTCAATTTCTCCTTTCCCTTCCATTGCATCAACAGCGTTTTTACAAATATTTTCGATCACCCATTCAAATAAAGGAACGCATAAATGCACTTGCAGATTCTCTTCGGGTAGCTTTAAGGAGTATTTAGTGTTTTTTGATGTGCGGTTTTTTAAATACTCAACCGAATAAATTAAAACCTGATTAATGTTAGATGGCACCAGTGTAGGTTGCGAACCAATTTTACTAAACCTATCTGTAATTGTGTTTAACCGTTTAACATCTTGTTGCATTTCGCTAACGATAGAATCATCAACGCCTACACCCCTTAAGTGCTCATTCCAAGCCATTAAGGATGAAAGAGGTGTTCCCAGCTGATGCGCGGTTTCTTTGCTCATGCCAACCCAAACCTGATCTTGCTCGGCTTTGCGAGCGGTACTAAAAAGAATATAGGCTATCAATAAAAACAATCCAATGGCGCCGAATTGTACATAAGGGTAGTATTTAAGTTGAGTGAGTAATTCCGATGGGGCATAAAAAATAAAATCGCTTGTTCCTTCGCCTAAGTCAACTTTTATTGGCGCATTCTCAGCCGAAAGTTCTTTTAATTTGTGTTTTAATTTTTCTGGTGTATCCACTTCAGAAGAATCAATTTTTCCTAAAGCAATGATCTTATCTTTTGCGCTATTCGTATATATAACAGGTACTGCGGCCGAGTTTACTGCAACTTCGGTTATAAATGATTTAATTAAACTATCAAACACTAGCTTTATATCACTAAACACTCTACTGTCTTTATGATATAATTTTTGCTTAATTCCTCTGTATACATTTATTTCTACCGGAGGATAAAGTTCTTTCATTATTTCCAATTGTTCTTGCAAATAAACTTTGTCTTTTTCTCGAGTAGAATCTAAGTTTCTTGAAATCTGAATTTCATCGTTCTCATTAGTTAAAATTACAGGAACAGAAGTGTTTTCCTGTAATACTTTTAACACGAACGATACGTCTTGAGCATCGGCGCTTAGTTGCTTTGTTGCTTCAGCATAAAGCTCAGCTTTTTTGCGCTCGCCGGTTTTAATTTTTTCGAATAACTCGTTTGTAAATTTTACAAGGTTGGCCTTTTTTTGCACGGCCTTGGCCCACAATTCAACTTTTTCTTTTTCGCTGGAAGAGATCTTTTTTACGAGATTTTTGGTGTACCATAAGGAAACAATAATAATTAACAACGCTGCTGCTGCAAGCCCCAATTTCCATCGCTGTTTTTTATTGTAAATATTCACCACTAAAATTTAATTAAAGATACGATTTTTAAAAATCATCGTCATCATCTTTTTTCTTCTTTGGCTCTAACGTTATTTTAGGCTTTTTATTGTTGGGCTTTTCTAATTCAAAAGCCTGATCAGCTTTCTCCTTGGGTTTTAAAGAGCTTGTGTCTTTTTTAAACAAGCCAAATTCCTCCTTCAACAATTGTTTTAAATTCTGCTTCTCTTCTTTTATATCTTTTTTAATGTTTTCTTTTAAGCCTTTTCGATCGTATTTTATGATCGGCTTATCAACCGTTCCGGTCATTAAAATAAAAGCGCTGCGTTTATTATCCGGATCGTTTTCAACAGGGCCAAACTCCTCGTCGTTGTCCTTGCGTTTTTTAGCAAGTAATTCGCTTATCAATAATTCTATATGATAATTAATATCATTCTCGAACGAATGTGTTCCCCAAAAAATAATGTTTAAGGCCGAGTTTTTTATGGATGTGCTTGGCAAAAAGATAGTTTTATCCTTTATTTCAATATTACTTTTTAAACTGGAAAACTTAATTTTTTGAAGATCTTGGATATCCACAAATTTTGATAAGCTTAATAAAGGTTTAAAATCTATTAGTTCGCCCCTATCAATAGTTAAGTTTATGTTTGATTTGATAGATTTAAGGTTTGGATCTAAAGCATTGCTCCAGCTTCCAGAAAAATCAAGGTCGGCTGTTGCATAACCTTTTATATTATTTTCCTGCAAAGTAGTTTGGCCAAAATTGTTTAACTGTAAAAACATATTGCTAATGTTTATGTTTTTTAATTTGCTTTGTAAAACAACATCAAGTTTGTTGTTAGAATTATCTGCAAAGGCATCTATCTCTGCTTCGCCTTGCATCGTTTGAAGTCTCATGTCGCTGATAATTGCTTTTTGATTTTTAATTTCAATTTCACCGGTTATGGATTGCGCTTCAAATTTCGCGTAACTGAATTTTAATATAGCGGCATTTAATTTAAACTGAATATTGTTTGGTATCAAGGGTGTAGACCTATCCTCTGAAGCCTTATACTTCATCATAAAATCTTCTAGCTTAAAATAATTAGAAAATAAATTTCCTGTAATTATTAGTGGGGCTGTTTTATCTGATAAATAATTGAATATTCCCGGTATTTTTCCGTTCAATAAAATGTCAGAACTCCCTCTTTTTAATTTCAGGTCTTTAACCTCCACCTCTCTATCTTTTGCTGTAACAGAGCAGTTCTCTATCGCAAAAATATTTTCGTCTCCTTTAAATTGTGCTTCTATATTAGAAACCGAAGCCTCAAGATCTAATTTTACTTTAGTTGAAAATGTTTCGTTTTTAAGATCGCGGAGTAATCCTTCAACTTCCGAATTAATTTTTACATTACCCTTAAGTTTACTTAATGTATCTATAGGCCAGAAACTTTGAAGGTTTTCTAGGTTTGCGCTTGCGTCAACAATAAAATGTAAAAACGGATCGGAAAAATTTTGGACAGAAAAACTACCTTTTATTTCGTCAGTATTTAATTTAAGATAAACATTGGTGAGGTCAAGTTTAGAATTAGTGTTAGAGTAAATTAAATCGCCGTTTATATTTACGTTCTTTGCAGTTGTAGATGTTGGTTTATAGGTTATTTCTGCATTCTTAATTCCAAATTTACTTTCTAACTTAAATTTTGATCGTCCTGAATAATTAAAATTTCCGTTTGTATAAAAATCTCCTGAACTTTTGTAATCATTTGCCTTTTGTTGCTGATCTTCCGGTAACAAGGACAAAACAGTTGCAATATCGAGATCAGCAGCGCTGTAGTTTATATCCATGGTTTGCAAACTATCTTTATAAGCAAAATTTCCATCCACATTAAAGCGCATCTTGTTAATGGTAGCTTGTGTTTTTTCAAACACATAATTACTGCCTTTAACTTTTAGATCAACGTTCAAATTACAATTCTTATTCTTTAATAATGATTTTTTGTTTGAAGTAATCTGATTTACATATAGTTTTCCTTCAGTCTTAAGATCATACTCCTCATCGCTAAAGTTGCCAGAAAAACTCAATGTTTTAATTAGAAGGTCTGTTTTAAAAGTTGTTTGTCTGTCGCGGTAAATTACTCTAAAATCTTCCAACTCAATTAAATTTAAATTAAAATTTATAGAGTCGTTTTTACCTTTACTATTATCCGGTCCTTCTTCCCAGAAAATATAATTAGGCGTGCCGCTTTTTGTTATGCCCGGCTTTACGAGACCATTTTTAAGTTTGATCTTTTTTATGTTATATTTTTTACTCCACAGGTCGCTGATGTTGAAATGTAAATTCAGCTGTTCGGCAAACAAAAGCGTATCACGTTTTTTTACTTGTAAGGCCTCCAGCATTAATATATTTTTAAATTCCATCGAGCAATCCGGAAAGGTTTTTAGGATTGTCAGGTCAATATTTTTAGGGTCGATCTTTACTTCTGCTTTAAGGTGTTTATTTATTTCGCCCAACAATACTTTTTTTACATCGTCTTGATAAATGAATAATAAACTTACTAAAGAAATACAAATAATAATTCCCGTAAGAATCAGATAAAAAAAGATCTTTAAAATTCTTTTAAAAATTGATCTCTTTTCTGGCGTTATTTCGGGTGTGTTTTCCAATCAAGTAAATGTCCGTAAAACTATAACTACTATTAAGTTTTAAGTTACTAGAAATAAACAATTGGTGTTTTATAAATTTTTTGTGGAAATGGCTAAAAAATCACAATAACTTGTAATATTGCTTATTGAATGATGAGTTTTTGAGAAAAGCCATCGCGAGGGTCGGACCCTGAAATAATGTAAATTCCGTTTAGCAGTTCAGATTTATAAACCTCTTGTTCGGCGGGAGCTTCTGTTTTCAATAAAATTTCTTTGATCATTCTTCCCGTAACATCGTGGATTAAAACACTTTTACTTAGCGGCATTTTTTCGTAACCAATTTTAATTATTTCGTTGTTTTGGTTTATCCATATTGGAGACGCGCTATTGTTTTTATAGTTCACCGCAATAGTTTTATGTGTTTCAATAGAACCATCTTTTTCAACGTGTTTTAGTCTATAATAATTTATTCCCTTACTTGGCGAATAATCATAATTAAAATAGGATAAATTATTCTCGCCGCTAATGCCAGCAAGAGAGTAAACCGTGTTTAATGGTAAAAAACTAATTCCATCATTACTTTTTTCTATTATATAGTAAGCAACATTTTTTTCGGTGGCCACACTCCACTTTAATAACATTTCGTTATCTAAAGGTTCGGCATAAAAATCTTTTAATGTAATGGGTAAAACTCCGTTACAACTAGGTCCACAAGTTCCGCTTAAAGTAATAGTGTAGGTTATAATTTCATCACTTCTATTAGACCTTCCCCAAATAAGGACAGTGCCTCCTGCTTGAGTCCGTGTGCAATTTACATCTGCGTTCGAAGCGCCCAAACATCCTGTTGCGGTATTCCCGGGGGTACTTGTACCGTTTCCGCAATTACCAACGTTGGTTCCAAAAGTATTTGTGTTGTTTATCCCAAGTATATCGCTTCCATCCATCCCTGAATTAGTACAAGCGCCTCCCCTCTTTTTAAATTCAGCAGTAACAATAGCGCTGCAACCGGCGGGAAGAGAAAAAGAAGTTGACATGCTTTGGTGACCCCCGGAGCTTGATCCAAAACAATTATTATTATTCGCTGTGCCATTACACATGTTACCAAAACCTGTATAAGTTGCGGCTAGATTGCAGCCACTGGTGCAACCTTGGCCATTATTACAAGCGTCATAAATACCCATTCCGCCGTTTAAAGTGCAACCAGATACTGACGTTTGTGCATTACTAACACGTATTATTATTAATAAAAATATTACGTAAATCTTTTTCATTTTCTGATTTTAACAGTAAATTAAAAAGCGGTTAAGGAGTCTTTTAAAAACATGAAAAAGATAAAAGTCCTTTAGGGTGTTCACTTTTGTTCAAAGTACGGGGCAAATATAAGCCGATAACTGTAAACCTAAGTATTATTAGTATTAAGGAATTATTGGCATTTTAGGTCTACTTTTATAGTTAAACTTAACCAAACTATTTAAATTTGTTAAAATTCACACTCTATTTAATTACTTTGTATACAAATTCGTAAATTCATAGTTATGAAAAAGTTCACCTTATTTTTATCCTTATTAATTGCCTCTTTCGCAATATATTCATTTGTTAATTCTCCTCCTGAAGAATTAGCTTTAAACGCTGCTATTCCTCAAGCAGACCTTAAAATGAAAGATGTTAGTGGCAAAAGTGTGTCGCTAAACGACATCAAAACTGCAAAAGGCCTATTGGTTATTTTTAGTTGTAACACTTGTCCATATGTGAAATTAAGCGAGGCGCGAATAAAAGAATATTCTGATTATTGTTTGGCCAACGGTATTGGCTGCGCATTAATCAATAGTAACGAAGGACAAAGAGCAGAAGAAGATAGTTTTGATGAAATGGTAAAGTATTTTGGTACACAAAAACTAAAATGTACCTATGCGGTAGATGAAAAAAGTCAATTAGCCAACGCTTTTGGCGCCACTCGCACACCACAGTGTTTTTTATTTAACGCCAAAGGTTTAGTTTACAAAGGCGCTATTGATGATAATGTTAAAGATGCAGCGGCAGTAAAGGCGGCGTATTTAAAGGATGCCTTAACTTCTTTAACTAAAAACGAAATTCCTAAAATGCAAGAAACCAAATCTATTGGCTGCACTATTAAGCGTTTAGAATAATTTAATTTTTTACTATTAGTTCCTTATCTTTACGGTTGATATGTTTAATAAACAACTCGACCCTGAAGATTTTTATTATAGCCCCGAAGGATATATTATTTTTACCGAAAAGTACCACTTAAAACGTGGTTATTGCTGTAAGAGTGGCTGTAAACACTGCCCTTATGGTTACAATAAAAAAACGGGACTTTTTGATAAACCCGAAACAAAAAAAACTACATAATTTTAATTCGTATGTCAACCCAAACTACAACAGCGTTATCTTTTAAAGACCTCGTATTACAAGGTATTCCAAATGAATTACCTCAACAAAAAAATTACGATCCTAAAATAAACCATGCTCCAAAAAGAAAAGACAGTTTAAACGCTGACGAAAAAAAATTAGCCATACGCAATGCGTTACGTTATTTTGATGCAAAACACCACACTATTTTAGCTAAAGAATTTGCTGAAGAGTTAAAAGCCCACGGCCGCATTTACATGCACCGTTTTAGACCTGATTATAAAATTTACGCTCGCCCTATAAACGAATACCCTTGCAAAAGTATACAAGCAGCTGCGATCATGCACATGTTAAGTAATAATTTAGATCATGCTGTTGCGCAGCACCCACACGAATTGATCACTTACGGTGGCAACGGTTCTGTGTTTCAAAACTGGGCACAGTATTTAATTACCATGCAATATTTGGCTAACATGACCGATGAACAAACACTTGTTTTATACAGCGGTCACCCTGCAGGTTTGTTTCCTTCACATAAAGATGCCCCAAGAGTTGTTGTTACCAATGGTATGATGATACCAAATTACAGCAAACCGGATGACTTAGAAAAATTTAATGCGCTTGGCGTAACTCAATACGGACAAATGACTGCGGGCAGCTTTATGTACATTGGTCCGCAAGGCATTGTACACGGCACTACCATAACCGTTATGAATGCAGCTCGCAAAAAATTTCATACAGAAGAAGAGCGTAAGGGTAAGTTATTTGTTACCTGTGGACTTGGCGGCATGAGCGGCGCACAACCAAAGTCCGCAAAAATTGCAGGTTTGGTTTCTATTACTGCAGAAATTAATCCCAAGGCCGTTGCAACCCGTCATTCACAAGGATGGGTTGATGAAGTGTTTGCAAACCTTGATGAACTAATAACACGCGTTCGTGTAGCTCAAAAAAACAAAGAGGCTGTGAGTATTGCTTACCAAGGCAATGTAGTAGATCTTTGGGAAAAATTATTAAAAGAAAATGTAATGGTGGATATTGGCACCGACCAAACATCTTTACACAATCCTTGGGCCGGTGGTTACTATCCTCAAGGCTTAACACTTGAAGAATCGAATGTGTTAATGGCAGAAAATCCTTCAAAATTTAAAGATGAAGTTCAAAAAACTTTACGCACTCATGCTGATTGTGTAAATAAATTTGCCGCAAAAGGCATGTACTTTTTTGATTATGGCAACGCCTTTTTATTAGAAGCAAGCAGAGCCGGTGCAGATATATTAGAGAAGAATGGCGATTTTAAATACAAAAGCTACGTGCAAGATATTTTGGGGCCAATGTGTTTTGACTATGGTTTTGGTCCTTTTAGATGGGTATGTACAAGCGCAAACGAAAACGACCTTAGAAAAACAGATGAGTTAGCGTTAATTGTTTTAGAAGAAATTTATAAAACCGCTCCAAAAGAAATTCAGCAGCAGCTAATGGATAATATTTTGTGGATAAAAAATGCCATGCAAAATAATTTAGTAGTTGGTTCGCAAGCCCGCATTTTATATGCAGATAGCGAAGGAAGGATTAAAATTGCCAAAGCCATAAACACAGCTATTAAAGAAGGAAAAATTACAGCTCCAGTTGTTTTGGGCAGAGATCATCATGATGTGAGCGGAACAGACAGTCCGTACCGTGAAACTTCTAACATTTACGACGGCAGTAAATTTACGGCTGATATGGCAGTGCAAAATTTTGTTGGCGATTCGTTTAGAGGTGCCACTTGGATAAGTTTGCACAATGGTGGTGGTGTTGGTTGGGGCGAAGTTATTAATGGGGGCTTTGGTTTAGTATTAGATGGAACAGCTGATGCCGAAAGACGTTTAGAACAAATGTTATTTTGGGATGTAAACAATGGGGTATCGCGTCGTGCTTGGGCGCGTAACGATGAAGCCCTTTTTGCCATTAAACGCGAAATGGATCGCACGCCTAACTTAAAAGTTACCTTACCTAATTTAGTTAATGATAATTTATTGGAAGGATTGTTTTAATACGTTCAGTTTTTAAAATAGAGTTTGTTCGCTAAAATAAATTTTAAGTTTGAGGGATTGGTTTAATTTTTATCCCAGTAAAACCAACGAATTACCAGTCGCTGCTACTGCCTCCGCCACCGGAATCTCCGCCGCCTCCACCATCAAAACTGGAACCGGAATCAGAAGAGGACGATGAAGAGGAATCGGAACTATTCCAAAAGGAACTACCGCTTGAACTAGAAGAGCCTCCTCCACTAGATTTAATCTCCCTTAAAAGAATAAGCATAAAGAACAAAATTACTGCGCCGATACAAGGAAATAAAGCCATTATTACCGCCAAAATCAAAAGACTACTCTTTACTAAAGAGCTTCGCTTTTTTGATTTTTTTCGCAACAACAAATATAAATACACGCTTAAGAGAATGAGGTTGGCAGAATAACCTAGCAGCCAGCTTATCCAATTACTTCCAAAAGATTCAATCTCATCAGGCTTAAATTCATTCTGACTATAATAAATAAGTTGGTCAACCCCTTTATCTATTCCGGCATGATAATCGTTTTCTTTGAAAAACGGACGCATGTCATTATCTTGAATGCGTTTTGTAAGAATGTCCGGTAAAGGACCTTCTAATCCGTAACCGGTATGTATCCGAAATTTGTGGTCATTAACAAAAACGGCAATTAGCAAGCCGTTGTTTTTTTCCTCCCCTCCAATTTTCCAAGCATGAAAGATGTCCTGACAAAGAGCGCTCATATCACTTCCATTTAGAGAAGAAGCTATATAAACAAAGATCTGATTCGATGTGTTTTTTTCGAAATTATTGAGTTTTGAATTTAAACTTTGCTGCTGATCGGCGGTTAAAACATTCGCCTCGTCGGTAATGTAATTTGTTGGTTTAACGGGGAAATTTTCTGCCACAATAAAATAAGGCAATAAAAATAGTATGAGTAGGACTCTTGCTAACATAGTAATTCGAAGATAATAAAAACCTTTTATTTTTATTACAATAAACTATACTTTTAGATCTTGGCTAACGACCAGCCCCTAATCCTTAATGTAAATTTTGTTACATTAAAACCCAAAACTCACATAACAGAACCATAACCTTGCCGTAGTAAAGAGTATAAAGTGTTTTTATAGTTTCGCCGGTAAATTATGAAACTAAACTCATTTACTTATATATTTCTTGGCGTTGTTTTAAGTTCCGTTTCACAAACCGCTTCAATAAATCAGAATTTGACCTCGCTTCCCATCAATGTGGTTCGCGGCCCTTATCTTCAAACAGGAACTCCTAACAGCATGATCATCAAATGGCGAACAGATGCGTCAAGCGACTCAAAAGTATGGTACGGAACAAGTGTTAACACAATAACTAATCAAGTTACTATCCCCTCGTCTGTTACAAATCATGAGGTAAAAATAACAGGATTATCGCCTTCGTCTGTTTATTATTATATGATCGGTTCAACCGCAGGAACCCTATCGCCAGCAAACACGAATCAATTTTTTAAAACTAGCCCTAATAGCGGCTCAAAAGGAAAATATAAATTTTGGGTAATTGGAGATGCGGGAACAGGAACTGCAAATCAAACAAATGCAAAAAATGGATTTTTAAATTATATTGGCAATAATCACATTGATGGTTGGCTTTGGCTGGGCGATAATGCATATGAAATTGACATTCTTTATTATTTAAAAATAAAAAAAACAAAATATGTTAGCTTATAGTTTAAAATCAGAGCAAAGACTAAATTCGGTTGTAATAAGTAACCGAAATAAAAGACGAGTATTTATCCTATTGTTTCAATCATTTAGGATTATCGTTTCCGTATATCCGTATCCAAAAATTAGAATAACAGTAAAGGATTAACCTTTGTATTTTTAAAAAACCATGTCGGTTTATTTTGGAAAAATAAAGTTCTATAATTTAAAAAATTGTTTCGGTTTTATACGTCAAAATAACAAAGAACAAGATTTTTACTTTTATTTAAAAACCCCCTCCGAAGAATTAAACCCTGAAGACTTGGTATCATTTGAACTAAAAGAATCAAAAAGAGGACTAGAGGCATTTAATATAAAAAAAATAATTAATTAGCATGAAAAATAGTATACATACAAAAAAATTAAAACAAAAAGAGAGGATAGTATTAATATTAACTGTGATTATTTTAGTGGGACTAACTTATGTTTTATTAACGCAAATGAAAAATTCATATCCTTTTAACACTAACCAAAATTATGTTTTAGTTGAAAATATGAATACTAGTATTAACAATATCAAAGCAACTAGCTATGACATAGGTGTTATATTTGGCGTTTTGGCCATAATGACACTAATTACAATAAAATTAAGAAAGGATCTAAACCAAATTTAATTCCATGTTTCATTAATTATCTTACTAAGATTATATGTCCTATGTAATTGTGCTGCATTCCAAAAATATCTTTTAAATTCACCTTCCATATATAAGTGTCTTCTTTTACTTCTGCACCTTTAAATGTACCGGCCCACCATCCGTCAACCTGATCTGTTTCATAAATTTTCTCTCCCCATCTGTCAAAAACCATTAAACTGTAGGTTTTAACATCCCAACCTTCTCCTAATGGAAAAAAGAAATCGTTGCGTTTATCGTTATTTGGCGTAAACGTATTTGGTGCGTAAAAAGTATAAGCCGGTAAAGACTCTATTATTTTATAGGCTGTATCTGAACAAAAACCATTCTTGGCAATTAATGTAACCAGATACTTTCCTGGTTCATTAAAACTGTGACCCGGATTAACAAGCGTGGATGAGCCTAAACCACCAAAATCCCAAAAATAATTAATAGCGTTAGCTGAATTATTATAAAAATTTACTTCTGGGTTTGAATTTTCAAATAAATAGTTGCTAGCTGAAAAATCCGCATCGGGTTTTTGGAAAACATTAATGTAATTAGTTAATTGAGCGGTGTTTTTACAGCCTGATGTTGTTGTAAACGAATTTGTTGCCGTAAAAGTACCTTTATTAGTGAAACAATGATTTGGCTGTTGCCCTGTAGCAAAAGAACCATCACTAAATGTCCATAAACTATTTTGTATACTTAGTGTAGGATTAAAGGCTGTATTGGTAAAACTGACACAGACCGGTGAGCATCCACTATATTTATTTGCCAAAAGAGTTGGTGTTGGAACTGTTTCAACAAAAATGGTGGTGGTTGCTATGACAGGTTGGCTGCAACCATCATTTACCGTAACTGTGTAAACCGTTGTGTTGTTTAAGTTAACAGAAATTAATTGCCCTGCAATATTATTTGGCTGCCAATTGTATTGATAAATTCCGTTTCCGCCAGAAGCATTTGCGCTTAATCCCGAAGACGTTCCGGCACAGATCGTTTTCGTTGGTGAAATAGAAAGTGTTAATGGAGGAGAAACGTTGATCATTGCGGTATCAATTGGAGAATTACACCCGTTTGCATCGGTAACCGATAAAGTATAAATGACATTTGCTGTAGTACTAACCGCAACACTATAGCTTCCCGGAGAATTATTCCAAGTATAAGAATATGGTGCCGTACCACCATTTACATTACCTAACAAAACACCATTCTGTCCGCTACACAATTTAATTGGATTTACATTTAAGGTGATAGGAGCAGGTTGACTAATAGTTGTGGTTAAAGAAACTATACAATTATTCGCGTCCATAACCAAAACAGTATAAGCACCTGCTGTTAACGGAGATGCTATGGTTGTATTGCCACCAGAGGGACTCCAAGTATAAGTATAGCCTGCTGTTCCGCCCGAAGCCGTGACCGAGGCTGATCCATTAACCGCACCAAAACATAATATGTTTGTTGCTGTTGTAATTGCATTTAGTGCCGTTGCTGGTTGTATTATGTTTGCCGTGGTAAATGTTGTACAACCTAAATTATCAGAAATTAAAACTGTATAGGTCTGTGAGCTTAATCCTGTTCCTATCGAAGTCCCTTGGCCTCCGATAGGAACCGGTGACCATGTATAAGAATAGGGGGCTGTCCCTCCTGCCACATTGAGAGTTGCGGTTCCGTTAGATCCGGAATTACAAGAAACACTTGTTGTTGTAACTGTAAGCGCCATAGAGTTAGGTTGAATAATAGAAACAGTCTTTGTTAGCTGACAATTGTTTGCATCGGTTATTACTACACTATAATTACCTGCGGATAAATTATTAGCAAGAGATGCTGTTCCGCCTGCAGGACTCCAGCTAAAAGAATAAGCCGCCGTGCCACCAACCGGATTAACCATAGCGCTCCCGTTAGACATACCACACGTTGCGTTCGTAAAATTAATTGTAGCCGCTAAAGCTGATGCCGGTTGGGTGATAAGCGCTGTTGCGGTTACCGTACAATTTTTGGCGTCTTTTACAAGTACTGTATATGTACCAGCTGTTAACGGAGAAGCTAAGGTAGTATTTCCGCCCGATGGGCTCCATGTATAAGTATATCCTGCTGTACCGCCCGAAGCTGTTACCGAGGCTGATCCATTTGCAGCACCAAAACATAAAATAGTAGTTGCTGATGTTACTGCTGTTAATGCGCTTGCAGGCTGTGTAATAATAGCTGTTGCGGTTACTGTGCAATTGTTAACGTCTTTTACAAGTGCTGTATAGGTTCCTGGGGCTAGGCCCGTTGCAACAAAACTGTTTCCACCACTTGGACTCCAAGTAAAAGTATATGGCCCTGTACCGCCCGAAGGGGTTGCTGTTGCGCTTCCGTTAGCCAACCCGTTGCAAGTAACACTTGTAGTAGCTGTTGTAACAGATACAGAACCTGCACTAACAATGCTAACCGTCTTTGTTTCAACACAACCATTTGATGACGTTGCAGAAACAGAGTATATTCCTGCGCACAAACCACTCGCTGTACTTGAATTTCCTCCTATTGGAAACCAAGTATAGGTATATGGCCCGATCGCACCCGAGGCGACCACGGTTGCCGATCCGTTACAACTGCAACCTGCATTTGTAGAACTAACTGTTGTAGTAAGCGGAAGTAAAGGTAAACAACCATTATTCATACTACTTATCCATGCGCTATTAGCTGCGTTATTAGGGCTTCCCGGTGTTTCGTTACCTGCAACAGGTAACATAACCCAGTTTGCTTGAGTTGCCGGATTATTATTTAATGCATTGGTCATTATTGCAACATTTCCGCCTGCTGGGCCGGGAAAATAAATAATTGTAGCAAGGGTATTATTATTCCAACTTACAGAATGAACAGGTGCGCCAGTAGCATTTATGGTTTGAAACGAATCATCTCCGTTGGCCATTGAAATTTGTGTCCAATTGCCACAACCTACAAAACCTGTTGTTGGATAAGCGGGAAGTGTTGTACTAGGAAGTGTTGCGTGGCGTTCAAGCAAAGTACAGTTACTAATTGGAATTACAAGTCTACAGTTCCCGTCAGCCATGGAAAGATCTTGTGCGGGAATTGATGCGTTTAAATCAGCATCATTATAAAAGACAATAATTGTTCCGTATGGGATGCATTGCCAAAAAGGGATGTTTTGAAGCCTTACGCATCCTGCGGCAATGCCAACGCCTGCGCCGGTTGCGTGGTTTCCATTGTTATCGTCAATAATATAATTACGCAAGTCCATGCAAGGTATTGCGTTACATGTTGGTGTTCCAACCACTAAAAGTTCTACATATTCTTTTGCGCCTGTTGGACCCTGAGAAACTTCGTTAATAACTAATTGTTGTGCAAACTGGGTTTTACTTAGAAAAAATAAAACAAAAATATATGTTTTTAACCTCATCATAATAAAATTTTATTTTGAAGTGGTTTCAGAACAATATTGGTGTTCCAACCACTAAAAATTCTACATATTCTTTTGCTCCTGTTGGACCCTGAGAAACTTCGTTAATAACTAATTTTTGTGCAAACTGGGTTTTACTTAAAAAAAATAAAACAAAGATATGTTTTTTTAACCTCATCATAATAAAATTTTATTTTGAAGTGGTTTCAGAACAACAAACGAATGTTTGATTTTCTTGTAGGATTTTCACTTTTGTCAGGCAAATTTATAGGATTGTCTTCTCTTACTTGTTACCAAACATTTATTCTTACGTTATGAAAATACCGAAAAAACTTAACCTAATTGACTGTTAAATTGTTTGGATCTATATTAACTCATTTAAATATGACTTTCAATAAACCAAAAACAATCTTTAATCAATTTTTAGTTAAAAACTTAAAGTTTACTCAGTAATGTTTGCGAGCAGGTGTAAATACTTTTTTATGAATAGCTGTAAAGTAAAATTGAGTTTCCCTCTGTATCCATTCCTTCTGCCATATATCCCAATTGATCGTCGATTAAATTGCTGCCAATAATTGTTTCGCCTTTTTCGTTCTTTTGTCTAAGCAATGTAGCTGGTAAAATTACTTTGCCTCCGTTTTTTTCGATGCGGTTAGTTGTTTCAAAAATCACATCAACAAAAAAAGTGGGTTTAACTGCGTTTATATTATTTTCATTTTCTCTTTCAATTAAGCAGATGTTTAAACGCTCATTGTCTTTATGAAAGATGCCGATTTTTTTATCAAATAAATATCTTATTTCGACTTCAACTCTAAAAACATTTTGATAAAACCTAATAGCTCTATTCATATCTGTTACACCAATTTCTAACCAAACTAAAAAAGGTTTTGGTTTTAAAATAACTGCTTGCGTTGCTTTTAATTTATTTTTGGGTTTACTAAAGATCATGTCTAATAAAACTGCAAGATACTTTTGTTATAGGAAATGAAAATAAAGTAACCGTTATCTTTTTGTAAAAAAATTCAACTCAATTTTCATAACAAATTATAAAACAAAAAACCTCCGAGAAAAATCTCGGAGGTTTATATACTTTTATAAAAAATAATTTACAGAATTGCCCTAAATAATAAGAACAGACTTCCTGATAAAACAATAGTAACCGGTAAGGTAAGTATCCATGTTAAAGCAATAGTTTTAATTGTTCCTTTTTGTAAATTTTTTAATCCTTTTTTAGCTACCATAGATCCTGCAATACCCGAAGAAAGCATGTGCGTGGTTGAAACCGGTACGCCGTAAGCGGAGGCAACACCAATACCCATTGACGCTACTAACTCTGCACTTGCTCCTTGCGCATAACTCATGTGCTGTTTTCCGATCTTTTCACCAACAGTTTTTACAATTCTTTTCCAACCAACCATTGTACCTAGACCTAAACATAATGATATTACAATAATAACCCATGATGGCGCATACTCTATTAATTTTTTACTTGATTTAATTTCCTTGGTCATTTCTTTAATTTCGTTTGCACTTAAGGATAAATTCCCACTCTTAATTATTTTGTCGGCGCCTTTGGTAATTTTAATTATATCTTTTCTTAATGAAAATCTATTAGATAATGCTACTTCGTGTGCATCAAAATTACTACCAACCACAGTTTTAAAATGCTCAGAGTGCGTCATGATTTCGGCATACATCTTTTTTTCTTTTCCTCCAAGCACGGCAGTGTCGGCCTTTAGCATCAACATCTCAATTTTGTTTACGTTTGCACTAACACTTTGTAAATTAATGCTAGAGTCTACTGCAAACTGTCCTGGTAAAACAGCAATTAAGATCATCATAATTAAACCAACACCTTTTTGCCCATCGTTTTGTCCATGGAAAAAACTTACTAAACCACAGGTTAACCATAATAGCATACGAATCCAAATAGGTGGCTTTTTTCCCGGAATAGGCTCTTTGTAAATTATTTCGTTTTTTATGAATCGTTTAAAAACAAACATCATAATAATGGCAACAGAAAATCCTAAAAGAGGCGAAATTAATAAAGCTAAGCCCGTGTCTTTTGCTTTATCCCAATTTACTGCCGAAACACCATAATCTCCCGGCAAAAAAGCAAAAGCTAAACCAATACCCAAAATAGACCCAATAATAGTATGAGAGCTTGATGATGGAATACCAAAATACCAGGTTCCAAAATTCCAAATAATGGCGCTTAATAACAATGCTAAAATCATTGCAATGCCGTGATAAGGATTAGTGTCAACCAAAACATCCATTGGTAATAAATTTACTATGCCCATTGCCACGGCAATACCACCAAACATTACACCGGTAAAGTTTAAAATGCCACTATAAACCACTGCCACGGTCGGCTTCATGGAGTTTGTATAAATAACTGTGGCTACGGCGTTTGCTGTATCGTGAAAACCATTTATAAATTCAAAAAAACAAGCTAATACTAAACATAGTATTAATAAAACGGTAAGTGTTGTGTCTAATCCAAACATAAAATTTTTTGGCTAATGTATTTAATAATTATAAGCGTAATGTTAACTTATTGTTACCGTTTAAAAGTTAAGTTGGGCTTGCAGGCGCAAAAAAGAACCTACTTGGTGATTGCTTTCTTTTGTTTTATCTGAAGTTGTTCTATCAGAATACACAAAAGAGGCGGTAAACTCGAAGTTTTTAAGGGGTTGGTACTCAATACCTCCTTCTACCTCTTTAACATTATATGCTCTCGCGTCCAACTCATGTTTTTTGCCTCCCTCGTATATTGTTCCTCTAACAAAAGGAATGATCGTTTGCTTTTTTATTTTAACCAAATAGCTTAGAGTAACATATCCTCCTTTTAAGTCTTTTGTCATAATTGAATCCTTAGCTACATCGTATTCTGGTCCTTTTCCAATGTTATATTCTGCCTGAATTCCAAACGGTTTTGGATAAAGTATTAACGACGCAGCATAACGTTCGTCAAGGTATTCCTTCGTTTTTGCAACCTTTGTGGTTGATGTTAATTGATCCGTGGCCATGCTCCAAACTCCAGTATATCCTTGTATTCCCGGTTCAATTACTTGTTCTTTAATTTTAAAAGGATAGCTTAATCTGGCAACAAAATGAGAGTTATTGTTTAGCTCAGGCTTATTAGCCGTTTGCCCATTGTATAGTCCAAAAGCAAAAACCCCATAATCACCAGAGCCTTTATATCCATCGTTTACAAGAGAACTATATAATTCTCTAACCTTTTTCGGAGCATACATAAAAAAGGCTCCCAAATCTCGTTCATTAGAAACGGCGCTGTTTAATGCGTCATTTCGATCTAAAGGCAACCGGTTTTGGCTAGATTGCATGTTTTCAAAGCCAAAAGGAACTTTACTTTGGCCAATTCTAAATCTGAATTCGCGGTTTTTGTCTATTGAAACATCAAAATATGCGTCTCTTAATTGTCCAAAATGCAACCCTGTACTTGAGGCTGAGGAGGCAAGATCTGGCTGAATGTAAAAATAAACATGCTCGCTAACCTGCCCGTAAATGATAATTCGCATACGTCTAATAAAAAAGCCTCCAAGATTCCCAATCGACCTGTCTCCTTGTTCACTTTTTAAATTTGGGTTTGTTTCAAAAAGCCTGTTATATCTAACTTGAGTGTAGCCTCTAATTGATATTTTATCATACCAATTTGCCTTTTTTGTTTCAACTACCGGCGCTTCAATTGTTCTATTTTGTTTGGTACTGTCTTGGGCACTTAAATTAAAAACTAAAAAAA
Organism: Flavobacteriales bacterium; assembly: GCA_040382975.1. Classification (GTDB taxonomy): domain Bacteria; phylum Bacteroidota; class Bacteroidia; order B-17B0; family Aurantibacillaceae; genus Aurantibacillus. The sequence continues at coordinate 14,422 of JBEIEI010000001.1, read as the reverse complement.
TGGCCACCAATAGTGAAGTAATTTTATTCATAACGTAAACTAATTATTAATTCACCGCAAAATAAAGGTTACTTGGTTAATCTAAACATAATTTAATGTTAAGAAAACGTTAAGCCGAAAAACAAAACCCCCGTTTGTTGAAAAACGGGGGTTAAAAAGAATTATAATTAAAACTATTACTTCTTTAAAGAATCGCGTATTTCCATTAACAACTTTTCTTGTGTGCTTGGCTCTTTAGGCTTAGCCGGAGCAGCTTCTTCTTTTTTCTTAGAGGCGTTAATAGCTTTAATTACCATAAAAAGGGCAAAAGCAACAATAATAAACGATATTAAAGTAGAAATAAAATTTCCGTATTTAATAGCCGTACCGGGTATAGTAAGGTCGGCTAGATTAGTTAAGTTGGCTGCCTTTAATGCCGGGGTTAATACTGCCGGCGTAATTATGTCTTCAACCAGTGAGTTAATTATTTTATTAAACGCGCCGCCGATCACAACACCAATTGCCAGATCAACAACATTACCTTTTATAGCAAAGGCTTTAAACTCTTTGATCATTCCCATTTTATTCTCTTTTTTTATGTATTAATTATTCCCTAATACTTTTAACAACTCGTCTAATTTTGGCGTTAAAATAATTTCCGTTCTTCTGTTTTTCTTTCTTGCCTCTGGTGTTTTAGCATTATCTAACGGAAAAAACTCTCCGCGACCGGCTGCGGTAATTCTTTGTGAATCAATTTTTGCGCTTGATAGCATTATTTTAGTTACTGATGTTGCTCTAATAACGCTTAGATCCCAATTGTCCTTGATCTCTCCCGCTCCCTTCATTGGCACATCATCTGTATGACCTTCCACCAAAACATTTATATCAACATTATTCTCTAATACTTTTGCTACATTTTTTAATGCTTCAACGCCTCGTGCCTCTACATTTGTTTTGCCGCTGGCAAACAATAAACTTTCATCCATACTCACATAAACCTTTCCGTTCTTTTGAGTAATTGTTAGTCCTTTGTTTTCAAAACCTAATAAGGCATCGCTTAATTTTTTCTTTAGGTCATTTGCAGCCTGATCTTTCTTTTTAAGGATCTCCTCTAACTCATTAACACGCGCTTCACGCTTTTTTAATTCAGCGCTAAGCGCCTCCAAATCTAATTTTTGCAACAACAATTTGGCCTCTAACGCTTTTAACTCGTCTTGCTTTTTTAATAATTGTTCTTGTGTCATTTGCAAATCGCCACTTAACTTACTGTTATCTTTTTCGCTACCGCTTAACAATTTATTTAAACGGTCCATTAACTGCTCGTTAAGCTGATTTAACTTGTCGTATTTAGAGGTTAGATTCCTGTAGTTGCTTCCAATGATAGACGTGTCGCGCTTTAAGCCCACATTCTCTTTCTCGTTCTTAACCATTTGTTCTTTTAGTTCAGCCAACTTCGAATCACACTCTTGAGCTGATTTTTTTACGGAGGCTAATTCTGTTTGGCATTCTTTTTGCTTGGCTTTAGATTCATCTACTAATCTTGCAGGCACACAAGAAGCAAATGCTGCAATTATTACAGCGTATAAAAGGTGTGTTTTTTTAATCATATCCAAATTTAGAAAAATGAACCTCGCAAATAATTATTATTCCGTTAGTTTATTAACAATTAAATTAACCATGATGGTGCTAAAAAAGAACAAGATAGTGCTATAGAAAAAAATTTTTATCCCTAACTTAGTATGGAAGGAATTCTACTTATAATTTGATGGTCATGAAAATAAGCACATTTGAAGAATATAAAACCAACTACAAAAAAAGCGTTGATGATCCGAAACTGTTTTGGGCAGAAATAGCCGAAAATTTTACATGGCAAAAAAAATGGGATAAAGTGTTAGATTGGAATTTTGAAGAGCCAAACATTAAATGGTTTCTAAATGCAAAATTTAATATTACCGAAAATGCCATAGACAGACATCTACCGAATAAAGCTAACAAAACAGCTTTTATTTGGGAGCCAAACTCGGTAGATGCAAAACACAGAGTAATTACATACCAAAACTTACACGATGAAGTTTGTAAAGTAGCTAATGTTTTAAAATCTTTAGGGGTTAAAAAAGGCGATCGCGTTTGTATTTATATGCCAATGATACCTGAAACTGTTTTTTCCATGCTTGCCTGTGCAAGAATAGGCGCTATTCATTCGGTTGTTTTTGCCGGGTTTTCATCTTCCGCACTAGCCGGTCGTATACAAGACAGCGATTGTAAAGTTGTATTAACTACAGATGGTGCTTACCGCGGAGTAAAAGACATTCCAATTAAAGCTGTTGTAGACGAAGCAATAGAAACATGTTCGTCTGTAGAAAAAGTATTGGTTTACAAACACACCAACACTCCAATTAACATTAATAAAAACATAGATATTATCTGGCAAGATATTGTACCCAGTGCCTCAAATACCTGTGTGCCGGAGTTAATGGATAGCGAAGATGTATTGTTTATTTTATACACATCCGGCTCAACCGGCAAGCCCAAAGGCGTTGTTCATACTTGCGGCGGTTACATGGTATACACGTGTTACACTTTTAATAATGTTTTTCAAATAAACACCACTAACGAATCAAAAGATCTGTTTTGGTGCACTGCCGATGTGGGCTGGATAACAGGTCACTCTTATATTGCATACGGACCATTATTAGCCGGTGCAAGTTCGGTTATTTTTGAAGGTGTGCCAACCTTCCCCGATGCGGGACGTTTTTGGAAAGTGATCGATAAACATCAGGTAACACATTTTTATACTGCGCCAACAGCGATAAGAGCTCTGGAAGCTGCAGGCTTAGACTTTGTTACTCCATACAAATTAGACTCATTAAAAGTAATTGGCAGCGTTGGCGAACCAATAAACGAAGAGGCTTGGCACTGGTATAATAACCATATTGGAAAAGGTAATTGCCCGTTAGTAGACACTTGGTGGCAGACAGAAACAGGGGGTATTTTAATTTCTGCCCTAGCAGGCGTAACGCCAACAAAACCAAGTTTTGCCACATTACCGCTACCGGGCATACAACCCTTATTGGTTGATGACAAAGGAAATGAAATTCTAGGAAATAATGTAGAAGGTAATTTGTGTATTAAGTTCCCTTGGCCATCTATTATTCGCACAACCTATGGAGACCATAAACGTTGTAAAGAAGCCTACTTTTCTACTTACAAAGGACTCTATTTTACAGGCGATGGATGCCGGAGAGATGAAAATGGTTTTTATAGAATTACAGGTCGTGTTGATGATGTGATGAATGTTTCCGGCCATCGAATTGGAACAGCTGAGGTTGAAAGCGCTATCAATATGCATGCCGATGTGGTTGAAAGCGCTGTGGTTGCTTACCCACACGACATTAAAGGACAAGGGATCTATGCCTATATTATTGCGCCCTCAACCACAAAAGACCATGATAATTTACGAAAAGAAATTCTTGCAGAGGTAACCAAAATTATTGGTCCAATAGCAAAACCAGATAAAATTCAAATTGTAAGTGGTTTACCAAAAACGCGAAGTGGTAAAATTATGCGTCGCATTTTACGCAAAGTTGCCGAAGGTGAATTAACGAGCTTAGGAGACACTTCAACCCTTTTAGATCCAACGGTAGTTGATGAAATAATTGCCGGTAGATTGTAGGGTTTTTGGTTTCTTATTTACTATTACTCGCCAATAGGAGAGTTTAAATTATCATCGAAGGGCATTTTGGTAGTATAATTAAACTTTCTTGAGACTAAAAAACAATGAAAAAACTTAAAGATAAATTCAAAAATTTGTTTGGGAAATATTAACGTTAATCTCCTTTTGAAGAAAGATAAGCTCCTTAAATTTGGGCCAAAAAAATTAGCCTCACAAAAAACAAGTAAACATCTTTTTATGACAACATATATTTCTAAAGGTATTTCCTACGAAAATTACCAAAACCTGTTAGATGGCTTAATAGCTGAAGGAAAAACCACCGGTGAAAATCAAACAGAAGATTTTCTAAATTATGCCAAACTGAATTTGGCTAGGATGCACCGCTTAAACAAAACTGCTGCATTAATTCCGGAAGTAAAAGAGGCTCTTTTAAAAGTTAAATCAGATTTTGTTTTTTTGATTTTAACAGAAGGTTGGTGCGGAGATGCTGCGCAAAACATCCCTGTTATTCATCTCGTTGAAAAAGAATGTGAAAAAATCGAATTGAAATTGTTACAACGAGACGAAAATTTAGAATTAATGGATCGGTATTTAACGGATGGTGGGCGCTCAATTCCAAAATTGATCTGCTTAGATAAAAGATCACTTAAAGAATTTTTTGTTTGGGGTCCGAGACCTGCTGCGGTGCAAGAGTTAATACTAGAACTTAAATCAAAAAACGCAACGCTTGCAGAAAAAGGAGAAGTAATTCATAAATGGTACAATGCAGATAAAACATTAAGTCTGCAAAAAGAACTTTTGGTGCTCATTGAAAAACATTTGTGCTAAAGCATAAACTTAAGCCAACTCATACATTTTTCCCGGACGAGAATTAATAATATTAGAGAACTCTAATTGTAAAAGCAATGCAGAAATTTTACTGATGGTAAATTCAGTTGTTTTACAAATTTCGTCAATATGTAAACTTGATTTTACTGAAAACACATCCATAATTCTTTTTTCGTCATCACTTAAATTTATAAGCAAAGGAATTTGTTTTGATGCTTTCGGCTTTTTTTCAATTTCTTGCCACTGCATGGCATATAATAAATCTGCAGCGTTTTCAATTAATACGGCACGGTTTTGTTTTATCAATCCGTTACAGCCTTCTGCTAAAACATCACCTGCCCTTCCCGGAAAAGCAAACACATCTTTATTGTAACTGTTTGCAATAGTTGCCGTAATTAAACTTCCGCCTCCGCGTTTACTTTCAATTACAACCAAGGCATCACATAGGCCGGCAACAATTCTGTTTCGTTTTGGAAAATTAACCGCGTCCGGATTTGTTCCGCTCATAAAGTCCGTTAATACTCCACCCTGCCCTACCATACGCTTTGCGACTTTATCATGGAGTTGCGGATATATTCTGTCCAATCCGTGAGCAACCACGCCAACGGTATCTAAACCATTCTCTAATGCGGTTTTGTGAGCCAATACATCAACACCATAGGCCAAGCCACTAATAATGATCGCGCCTGTACCTTTTAACTCTGCAACAAATTCTTGAGTTTTTTCTTTTCCGTATTCACTAGGTTTACGCGTTCCAACCACAGCAATAATTTTTTCTCTATTAAGATCTGCCGTGCCTTTATAATACATTAAAACGGGACTATCACTACAATATTTTAACCTAGTGGGGTAATTTTCGTCGGTGAAAAAAATCGGCTCAATGTTATATTTTTCTATGAATTTAATTTCTTCTTCGGCTCTTTTTAAAACATCTTTACTGTTTACGATCGACTTTGCCCAAATTGAACCAATCCCCGGGATTTTTAAAAGCTGCGCCTCCTTTTGTTTGAATACTTCCGCTGCACTGCCACAATATGCTAATAACGATTTTGCATTAACATCGCCTATCCCTTCAATTAAGGTTAAACCGATCTGATAAGGCAATTCATTAAAATTCATATTTAGGCTCAATTTTGTTTCTAAATAAAAAAAGCATTTACTATCTTGTAAACTTATTAATAGTTAAATATGAACAAATCTACAACTAAACTCATAGTAGTTCTTGCTTTATTTTGTAGTATTTTAAGATCGCAAACAAATTTTGGTTTTGTAAAAGGCTATGTTGTTGATGCAAAAACAAGTGACACTTTAATTGGTGCTGTTGTAAGTGTAAATACTAAAAATGCAATAGCAACTAACCTACAAGGCTTTTTTGAATTAAAATTATTGCCCGGCAAATACAACTTACAATGCAACATGGTGGGTTATAAACTATTTAATACACCAATAGAAATAAAAGAGAACGAACAATCCACACTAAACATTTTGTTGGAAGACGGCAACACTGCGCTAGATGAAGTGGTGATAAGTGCCGGAAAATTTGAACAAAAATTAAGTGAGGTTACAGTAAGTATGGATATTATTAAACCATCGCTTATTGAAAATAAAAACGCAACCAATCTCGATGTAATTATTAATCAGGTGCCGGGTGTTACTGTGGCAGATGGGCAAGCAAGTATTCGCGGCGGAAGCGGTTTTAGTTATGGAGCAGGTAGCCGCGTGTTAATGTTGGTTGATGAAATGCCAATGATAAGCGCTGATGCGGGAGATATTAAATGGAATTATTTACCCCTAGAAAACATAGAGCAGGTTGAAGTTATTAAAGGCGCATCCTCTGCCCTATTTGGATCAAGTGCATTGAATGGCGTTATTAACTTACGCACCATTTATGCAAAAGATAAGCCTATTACAAATGTTACTTCATTTTTTGGTAGTTATGATGCACCCCGAAAAACATACAAATGGTGGAAGGGAACAACACAGTTTCAAAAAGGAATAAATTTATCGCACGCACAAAAAATCGGCAATTTAGATTTTGTAATTGGAGCTCATATGTTTAATGATGATGGTTTTAGAATGCTTGAAACTGAAGAAAGACAGCGATTAAACTGTAACCTAAAATATAATTTTGAAAAAGTGCCGGGGCTTGCTGTTGGTGTAAACACAAACATGATGAATGTACGCGGAGGTTTATTTTTCTTGTGGCAAAATTATGATTCTGCTTATATCCCTAAAGACAGATCGATACAAAAATATAATAATGATCGTTTTAATGTAGACCCATTTGTTACTTACTTTTGGAAAAACAATAAATTAAGTTTGCGCAACCGTTATTTTAAAACCATCAATCGCAACGATAAAAATCAAGCAAGTGATGCAGAATTGTATTATAGCGAACTTCAATATCAAAAACGTTTTGCGAATAATTTAAACATAACTACCGGCGCTGTGTACATGGAGCAACAAGTTTTAGGCGACTCCTTGTACGGCAAACACAGCGGACAAAATATTGCAGGCTACATTCAAGCTGATAAAAAACTTTTTAATAAGCTTACCGTTTCGTTTGGCTTAAGAGGTGAGTTTTACAAATTAGATACCGCAAAAACAAAAGGTTATTTGTTACCACAAAACCTTAGAGTACCCTTGCCTTTTCAACCTGTAGCAAGAATTGGTTTAAATTACCATGCGTTTGAATATACTTTTTTTAGAGCCTCGTTAGGTCAGGGATACAGGTTTCCAACTGTTGCCGAAAAATTTGTGAGCACGTCGGTAAGTGTTTTACAAATTTATCCAAATCCTAATTTACAACCCGAGCGTGGTTATAGCGCAGAAATTGGCGTAAAGCAAGGGTTTAAAATCGCTGGATTTAAAGGCTTTTTAGACGCTGCAGGTTTTTATACTAAGTATCAAGACATGATAGAATTTGTTTTTGATATTTATAAACCCGGCGGGCCAACAGGCGTTTTTTATCAAGACATTGCGTATGCTGGTTTTAAATCAAAAAATATTGGCGAGGCACAAATTACAGGTTATGAAGTTTCTGTTAGCGGTACAGGTAAAATTGGTCCCATCAACGTAACCGTATTTTCCGGTTACACCTACATGAACCCAATTAATCCTAATTACAATTCTGTAAGAGACTCCCTTGGTTTGCCCGGAGTAAAAACATTAAAATATAGAAGCAAACATTTATTAAAAAGCGATTTGCAATTAGATTATAAATTTATTTCTATTGGTTATAGTACCCGCTTTCAAAGTAAAACAGAAAACATTGACAGGCGTTTTGTACAAAGCATTTTACACGAGTATAATGAGCCAGCAAACGGCGTTAACTTTGACGAAATAGATGGCTACTATATTTTACCGGGCTTAAATAAAAACTTTGGCGAGTTTCAAAAAAGTGTTTGGGTGCACGATCTTCGATTGTCGGTTAACTTAAGTAAAACACTAAAGATCTCGTTTATCGTTAATAATGTTACTAACCAATCTTATCAAGCAAGACCGGGAGATTTGCGTGCACCTACACAATATGTTGGTCAATTAGCACTAAAGTTTTAATAATCTGCTGCTAAAAAATGACATCAATTATAAAGGCAAAAAAAGAGCACGCGCCTTTATTGGCAGAAATTGGCAAAGTGTCATTTATAGAATCCCATGGTACTAGTGCTGCGCCTGATGATATTAATAAATACGTTGAACATAAATTTACGGATGACGTTTTTTTAGAAGAGTTATCAAATGAGAATAACGAGTTTCATATAATTTATTATAACAATACTCCTGCAGGTTATTCAAAAATTATTTTTGACTCCCCGCATCGAAATATTCTTCATCAAAACGTAACTAAGTTAGAAAGGATTTATCTTTTAAAAGAGTTTTACGGATTAAAATTAGGTCAAGAGCTTTTCGAGTTTAACCTCACCTTATCAAAAGAATATGGCCAAAACGGAATGTGGCTTTTTGTATGGACTGAAAACAAAAGAGCTATACGTTTTTATGAAAAAACAGGTTTTAAAATTATTGGTAGTCATGATTTTAAGATATCCGAAAATCATTCAAACCCTAACCATCAAATGTATCTTGCTTACTAATCGATAATTTATTAATGTTTGTCAGATCCAACTAAGTTGCATTTATTAAAACAATAGTCGTATGAATCTTTAATAAATTAACAGGCTTGTTAGGCAATAGAAAAGTTTAAATACAATTAAAAAGTAAATACCATTATAATTTCCTTTGTGAATATGCGTAGAATATTTAGTTTTTTTATAGTGTAAATTGTAAATTACAGCCATGTTTTTTATTCGATTGCCGAAACAATGGTAAAAATCTAACAAATAAATATAAAATATCAAGTATGGATTTTGCCGACGTTATTTCTGATTACGGTTGGATAGCATTAGCTTCAATTATATTGTTTTCGTTTCTAGCAGGTTTTATTGACGCCGTTGTTGGAGGGGGTGGATTAATACAACTTCCTGCATTACTTATAACTTTACCAAACATTCCTTTACCAACAATTTTTGGAACAAATAAAATTGCGGCACTAGCCGGAACTAGTATATCTGCTATTCAATATTCCAAACAAATTAAATTTAATTATAAGCTGCTTTTTGTTATTTCAATTTGTACCGCTCTTACATCATTTTTAGGAGCAAAGGTTATTAGTTATTTGAATGTAGCTGTTTTGAAACCCGCAATTCTAATTGTGCTGATTATAATAGCCGCCTATACTTTCCTAAAAAAAGATTTAGGTTCTATACAAACAAAGCGTTTAACCCAAAACAAACAATTGATTTATGGTTCTCTAATTGGTCTAATAATTGGTTTTTATGATGGTTTTTTTGGGCCTGGGACAGGAAGTTTTTTTGTATTGGGTTTTGTTGTGGTTTTAGGTTTTGATTTTTTACATGCATCTGCCTACGCAAAAGTTTTAAATTGCATGACAAATGTTTCAGCCTTAATTGTTTTTATTAGGCAAGGAAATTATTTGTTTGAATTAGCCATACTGATGGCGATTTGCAACATAACAGGCAGCCTTATCGGAACAAAAATTGCATTAAAAAAAGGTAATACGTTTATTAGAACACTATTTTTATTAATTGTAACGTTAATGATCCTAAGATATGCATATGATATTTTTATCAAAAAATAGAGATCAGATTGATCATTTATTTGCTTTCAAATTATCCCGTTTCCCAAAGCAAATTAAACATCAGCAAAAAAACAAAACTACTTGCTCAACATTACAAAAGCGCTCCAAAAAAATGGTTCTTTGTATTTAATTTTTAATTGTTTTATGGCATCCGAAAAAGCCTGCTGTTTGTTTCCGCTTTTTGCGTAGTTGGTATAAAACAAGGTCATTAACTCCATAGTAGCCGCATCACTCACACTCAATAAACTCATAATAATACTTTTTTGCCCCGGCAATTAAAAAGGCACACTGCAAACCTTAAACCCCTTCGCCCTGCTTAACACTACCATGGCCTGTTTCGCAAACGCTTAAAACCACTAAGTCTGTTTTATCTAAATTTAAACTCATTGCTTCGTATGCTGTTAGGATTCCATTCTCGCTATTGGACGATGGATGAAAGTTTTCGTCGAATACATTTTCGCAGTTTGCTAGAAAAACCCCGCTTCGCAACAAGGGATTTTCTTTAGCTGCAGCAACATCAACCCCTAAAATTTTTGTTGTTTCAAGTTGACTTAGATCCGCTAAAAAATACCCATGGGTAGCAATGTGCAAAATGCAGGGCGAATTAATGTCTTTAACTTTCTGCCTCAGTATAATAACCCGTTTCTTTTTTCAAAACAGCATCCTCAGAAAAGGATTTGGATTTATTATACCGGCCGCCGGATTGATATACTAATGCTAAGTTTGAAATAGTTTGCGCATAATTTTCCGAGGTGTCCTTCCCTGCCTTTTCATTAAGGTCTTTAGCTTGTTTGAAACTTTGCTCGGCTAAATTAAATTTATTTCCGGCCATCAAAAGCTCTCCGTTTTCTTAAATTGGTATAAGCCCTATCTTCTTTACTAATTTCTTTGTTATTGGCAAAATTTGCTACGCTTAATAAATTACTTATAAAAGTCCCTCTCTTTTCTTCAGCCTCAAAAAGACCACTGTTGTCTATAAAAGAAATGGCGTAATTAAAATTACTGGCATCATACTCTTTTTGATTCTTCTCCCAACTATCGGTGGTTTTTTCTTTTACTTTGGCTTTTGCCTTCACAGGCTTGTCTTTAATAAAACCGCCTACGTCTATTTGCGAAACGCCATTTAATAAAAATAAAAAACTTACAAACCCACATAAAATTCTCTTTTGCATTTAGTTGAATTTTTGAACCTAAATTAAAGCTTTTATAAGTAATAAGGGCGATTTGCGTTTAAGAACTTCTTTTTTAATATTTCAAATTATATTTTATATTTAGTGTTTAATCTAATAAAAATGAAACACAACTACTTTTTGACAATTCTGATTTTTTTTATGGTTAGCGCTAGATCGCAGGACACAGTTAAAGTGGCTACTAATTTAACACCAGACCAAATTGCAGAACAAGACTACAACAATGGTCTTGCCGCACTTAAAAAAAATGAGTTTACTGGGGCTGTTGATCTGTTTACAAAAGCCTTGACTTTAAAGCCTAACTTTGATAAAGCCCTTGCAAACAGAGCCATCGCTAATACCCGTCTAAAACAGCACTCGGCAGCAATTTCAGATATTAATAGCGCTATTAAAATTAATGCACAAAACCCTGAGTTTTACTTCAACAAAAGTTTGATCTTTTATGACCTCATCCAAAAAGATAGTGAAATGGTGGCTTTAGATAATTGTTTAAGAATAAATCCTTCGCATGCTGAAGCTTGTTATTATAAAGGAATTTATTTATATGACACAAAGGACTATGATAAGTCTATAGAATTTCTTTCTAAAGCAATTGCAGTAAACCCAAACTATGTTTATGCTTATAACGATCGCGCAAGTGTAAAAAGAGCAAAAGGAGATTACCCTGGAGCAATTACTGATTACGAAAAGGCTTTAAGTTTAGATAATTCACTTGCGTTTATACATAACAACTTAGGTTCAGCTTATCGTTTAAACAAAAATTATCCAAAGGCTGTAGAAGCTTATTCAAAAGCAATTCAAACAAACCCAAATTATTTAATGGCTTTAAACAATAGGGGGTCCGCAAATTTTGAGAACAATAATTTAAAAGCAGCCCAAACGGATTTTGAAGATGTATTAAAAAAAGATCCAAAAAATTCTTTTGCTTACAATAACTTATCATCAATAGCTATTAAAAACAAAGATTACAAAAAAGCAAAAGACATGGCAAGCCGCTCAATTGAAAGCGACCCGAAAAATGGGCCCGCTTATTATAATAGAGGTATTGCAAGGCAAATGTTACGAGAGGAGGCAGATTGCTGTGCAGATTGGAAAAAAGCTTTAGAGCTTGGTGTTGCAGGGGCAAAACAATTTATTAACTCGTCTTGCCTAGACTAATTTATTTTTATTATTTAAGAAATATTTATTTAAGAACATGAAAAATTTACGTTTTACAATTACCCTAATTTTCTTTTCGTTTTTCTCTTTTTCACAATCAATTGAGTTTGATAAAGATAATTTTCCGGGGAAAAAAGATGAAATGAAAGCCGCTCGCAAACAGGTAGACATAGGTACAGAGTTTTACATGCAGGGCAGAAAAGAATTTGAAGATTTTAAAAAGTCTTATTTTTCTGAACACAGATATTATCCTGTAAGTCATTACGACTATCAAAAATCAGGTTATAATAATTTTAGAGATGCCATTTCTCCATTAGGCGAAGGTCAACGTTTTAATCCAAACAATGCGCGTTTAAATTATATGTTAGGTTTTATTTCGTTTATTACTGATCCAACTACACCTCAAACATTAAAATACTTTGAAACAGCTTACAAATTAGACCCAATAGCAGAGACCGACATGGCTTTTTGGTTAGCTTGGAGTTACCAATTAAATAGTCGCTGGGATGAAGCGATAAAACACTACCAACTCTACCTCAGCCAAGGAAAAAAGAATGCAGGAGAAACAGATGACGTAAACAAAAAAATTGCAGAATGTAATAGCGGAAAAAAATACAGCGCCACGCCGGAACGTGTTTTTGTAGACAATCTAGGATCGGCCATAAACAGCGCTTTTCCTGAATACGGCCCATCTATTTCTGCCGATGAAGAAACCATAATTTTTACAGCAAGAAGAGATAATTCAACCGGTGGCAAGCGTGATGAAAATGACAACGGTTATTACGAAGATATATATATATCTGTTAAATCAAATGGAAAATGGCAAGCTTCAAAACAACTGAGCAAAACAGTTAATACCGATAACCACGATGCTGCGGCAGGATTATCATCAGATGGAAGTAAGTTATATGTTTACAGACACTCGGGCAAAGATGGTGGCGATCTATACGAAAGCGTTTTGTTTGGTGTAGACTGGGAAGCTCCGATACACATGAATAAATATATTAATACGAAGTACCACGAATCTAGCGTAAGTTTAAGTTTTGATGGGAGGCGTATGTATTTTGTAAGTAATAAGGAATCTGGTTTAGGAGACAGAGATATCTATTACAGCGACATGGATGTAAAAGGAGAATGGGGCGCTTCAAAAAATATTGGCCCTGTAATAAACACAAAATATGCTGAGGAGGCTGTGTTTATGCACCCCGATGGTGTAACTTTGTATTTTAGTAGCAAAGGACATAACTCAATGGGCGGTTATGATATTTTTAAATCAACATTGTTAAACGGTGTATGGTCGGCTCCAGAAAACTTAGGTTACCCAATTAACGGACCAGATGATGACGTGTTTTTTGTAGTGAGTGGTAGTGGTAGCCGCGCTTATTTTGCTTCATCAAAAACGGGAGGCTTTGGCGAAAAAGACCTTTATAAAATTACTTTTTTAGGTCCTGAAAAAGCGCCGTTATTAAACACACAAGATCAGTTGATAGCAATGGCAGCAAACCCGGTAAGTAATTTAAAAGTAGAAAATGCGGTAGAAGTTGCGTCGGCAAAACTTACAATTTTAAAAGGTGTTGTTAGTGATGCAAAAACACATCAGCCCTTGGAGTCGTCTATAGATTTGATCGATAATGACAAGAACGTTGTGTTAGCAACCTTTAAATCAAACAGCTCAACAGGAAAGTATTTAGTAAACTTGCCTAGTGGTAAAAATTATGGTATCGCAGTAAAACGCGATGGATATTTGTTCCACTCAGAAAACTTTAACATACCTAATAACGCAGCTTTTCAGGAGTTTACAAAAGATGTGGCTTTAAAAAAGATCGAGATTGGCAGCACAATTGTTTTACGTAATATTTTCTTTGATTTTGACAAAGCAACTATTCGTCCAGAATCTGCAAATGAATTAGAGCGACTAATTAAATTATTAAATGATAATCCTACACTAAAAATAGAATTAGGCAGTCATACAGACAGCAAAGGTTCTGATGATTATAACTGGAAGTTAAGTGAAAGCAGATCAAAATCAGTAGTTGATTATTTAATTGGTAAAGGGATTTCTACTGCGCGCTTAGTTGCAAAGGGTTATGGTGAAACCAAACCAATTGATACAAATGATACTGACGACGGAAGACAAAACAACCGTAGAACAGAATTTAAAGTCTTAGAGCAATAACCTTTAGCAATTGTCGCGTCGAATAAAAAATTCTGTCTCTTAGAATTTTCATCTCGAGACGCTTGAGTAATTTGCTTCTCGATACGATTTTTTTCAAAAATCTACTCTAAGTGACACTACTTTAAATACAAATGTTTTAAAGTGCCAAATACTTTGACTTTACGGATTCTCCATAAAAAAGAGTGGCGGCTTTGTCAAACGTTTCCGGAAGATCAGTCGTGTAAAAACTAACGGTTCCCGACTTACTACATTGGGACTCTATT